>CAZYSW010000239.1:0-8625 GCA_964650105.1 uncultured Nannocystaceae bacterium | reverse complement strand
CATCGCCGAAATCCTGAAGCTTCAGGGCAAGACGAACGAGGCGAAGAGGATGTACGAGGACATCATCGCCCGCACCGACAACCCGGAATTCATGGATGCGTTGGCCGGCATCTTGCTCGAGGAGGGCAAGGAGACCGAGGCCCAGGCATGGATCCGCAAGGCTCGGGCACGCTACGAGGATCGGCTCGCACGCTTTCCCGAGGCCGCGTACGGCCACGCCCTCGAGCACGTCCTGGCGTTCGACGAGGATCCGTCGCGGGCCGTCGACATGGCCGAGAAAAACCACGACCTCCGGCCGAACGCCGAGGCGAAGATCCTCCTCGCCCGAGCGTATCTGAAGGCGGGTCGCGTGGCGGACGCCGAGAAGCGAATTCAGGAGGCGCTGACGTCTCCTTGGAACACGGCCGAGCTGCACGCCGTGGCCGCAGAGGTCTTCCACGCCGCGGGGAAGACCAAGACGGCCTCCCGAGAGGCCACGCTCGCGCGGGCACTCGACCCGAAGATCTCGATCGCTTTCGAGGCCACCTCGGCTGCGGGCCTGTGACGAGCCTGCCTCGGCGGCCCGCGCACGGCGGCTTCGCTATCCCAGGCCTCGACGTCGGCGGATTCGTCGGGGGTGTCGTGGGGCGCGACGGGCCGTCCGCTTCGAAACACCGTCGCGCCCGGGCTTCGATCCATCGGACGGCATGGTTTGAACGGCCCCTGCCCTCCGACGTCTACATCTTCTTGCAGGCACCACCGGCCTTGGCCAGGCCCGCGGCCCGCAGCTCGCGACCCGTCGGGCCGTCGCCCAGCTTCTTGCGGGCTTCCTCACCGTGACCCGGGCCGAGGACGTCACGGAGATAGGGCACGTAGTCGAAGGTGTCGGAGTGTTCGGGCGTGTGACACGACGAGGCGCACAGCTCGGGAGTGGTCGAACGGCGGATGAGCCGGAGATCGTCCCCTCCGTCCTCGACGTGCAGGCTTCCGGGACCGTGGCAGACCTCGCACTGGACGTCGACGAGCCCCTCGTTCTCGACGACCTCGCTCCCCCCCGGCTGTCGAAAACCGGTCACGTGGCAGCCCACGCACGACAGGTCGTACTGCTTGTTGTCGCGGACGAGGGTGTCGTAGGCACGGGCGTGCACGGTGGTGTGCCAGAACTCGACCGCTTCGTCGTGGCAGTTCGCGCACTCCTCGACCCCCACGTAGCCCGCCTGACCGGGTTTGGGCGGCGGCGCCTTGATCCCGGCGAAGCGCTTCTTGTTCGCCTCGGCGACTGCGGCGTCGTAACCTGCGAGCTTTTGCTTGGCGGCGTCGTCCACCGGCAGGTGACAGGTGATCTTCGCTTGCTCGAACACGGCCACCGCCGGCCCCTCGGGCTCGGCCTCGATCCGCGTCTTCAGGCTTTCCCGCTCCTCGTGGAGTCGAGCGACGAAGCCCTTGTCGGCCTGGGGATCCGCCTCGAACTTCGCGATGCGTTCCTCCACGCGGGCGAGCTCCTCCTTCAATGCGGCGCGAGGGGGCTGGATCTTCCACGTGTCCACGGCGGGCACGACCTTGCCCGAGGCATCCAGCGAAAGCGTGAGGTGGGCGACGGTCTGGAGCTGCTCCCCCGGCTCGAGAATGAACGTCCCGGCGACGTGAGCGACCGGCGTTCCGAGGCGCGTTCGGTCGATCCCCTCGACCATGCCCACCACCACCGCATCCAGGCCGTCGACCTCGTTGGCGAGCGTCTCCGCGAAGGAGCGATCGCCGTGCGCCAGGGCGACGGTGAATTCGGCCCCGGCCGCGCGCATCGCCTCCAACTCCTTGCGCAGCGCGGGAGCGGCCGGCTCGAGCGCGCCGAGCGGCTTCATGTCGAGCGACGGATCGATCACCGAGGTGACGCCGACCTTCCACGTGATGCCCTCGGACTCCAGCACGACGATGCGGTGGCCGTCGAACGCCGGCTCGCCCTCCGACGCGGCAGGGGCATTCGCCAGGACCCGGGGCAGCGCATGCTCGGCAATGGCGGACGCACCGTCCGGAGACGCGTAATCGGTGGGCCCGACCCCCGACACCAGCGTCGGTACGGCCGCGAAGCGCTGGTGCAGGATGTCCGCGCGCCACCGCGCCTGATCCCAGGCGGCGTCGTCCTGGGGCCAGTCGGGACCCGCGGGGTCTGGAAACAAGAACGACCCGGGCTCCACCACCAGTGCCGCTTTGGGGTCGGCCTGGGCCTCCAGCCACCCGAAGGCGTACTGCAACCCGCCCAGCGGCTCGGTGGTGCATCCGCACGGAGCGATCGTCCCCAGGACGCGGCCGAACGCGAACAGGTGGAACTCGCCCCGGCGGACCTTTTCCGCGGGTTTTCCCCCGCCATCGTCCCCGCCGCCCTCGGTCTTGCGCGGTGACGTTCCACCGCACGTCGCTCCCGAAAGACCACCCACGAAGAGCACGAGGAAGCCGGCGACGATGATGCGCGGCCCGTTCGGCCGTGGCTGAAGATGACGTTCCACGGGTTTCCGGAACATGGCCCGATTCGCAGATGCGCGCAAGGCCCCGCCTCCGCCGCGCTCGGGGTCGCGCAGCGTCGTCCTACTCGTCCTGCGCGGCGTTCGGTTCCGCTTCCGGCTCGCCTTCGCTTGCGCCGCCGACACGCTGTCCGACCACGAACGCGGCCAGCATCTCGATCTCCTCGTCGGTCAGCTTGCCCTCGAATTTCGGCATCTGCGCCGCCTTCCCGAACAGATCGGGTCGGCTCGAGTCACGGATGACCCGCTGCACCCACGCTCGAGACCCGTGGCCGAAGAGGTTGGGCCCCTCCCCTTCCTTGCCGGCCTCCACCTCGTGACAGGAATTGCACTCCAGCTCGTCGTCCCACAGCGCCTTGCCGGTCGCCGCCAGGGTCTCGTCGAGATCCGCCGGGACGTCGCCCGAAATGCTCACGAGGTACTCCACCACGGCGTGGAGCTGGTCTTCGGGCAAGTCTTCTTCCGGATACGGATCCATGTCGTTGTGTTTGGTGTTGCCGAAGAAGCGTGGATCGTTCGCGTTGCGGATCAATGCCGCGAGCCAGGCTCGGCTCGAGTAGTCGGTGAGGTCCGGCGCCTCGTTGCCCCCGATCCCCTCGACCGCATGGTAGTTCTGGCAGTGCTCTTTGTAGAGCTGCCGGGTCCGATGGGCGGGGTCGTTCCAGTAGACGGCCGGTCCACCCACCGGCACCACGCCCTCGCGGGCCAGCTCGCGGGCGCGGACGGCCTGCTTGTGCGCCGCGCCGAGGGATTCTCGATAGCTCTCGTCCGCCCGATCCCGCGAGATCGACAACCCGGTGAGCCCCACCACACCGGTCATGAGGGTGCCGACACCCACCCGCGCGACGATCCGCCCGGTCCGCCCCCCCATGCGATCGACGAACGGCGCCGCCACGAGGAACGCCGCCGCGGCCCCGGGAATCACCATGGTGGCGATCGGCTCCAGCGGCCCCTCGAAGAAGCTTCGGAGCTGGTACAAGAACAAGAAGTACCACTCGGGGCGTGCCTGAAAATTCTCCGTGGGATCGGCGGGCGCATAGAGCTCTGCCCCGTCCGTGCTCACGGTGAGCCCGATCAAGACCGCGGCAACGAACGCCATCGCCGACACGTCGAGGAACATCTGGCCCGGGAAGTACGAGACCGCCCGACGACGCGCCTCCGCGTCGCTCATGTTGCTCGGCACCGCGGGTCCGTGTCTGTGGATCTGCGCGATCACGAGCCCGATCAGCAACAGCGCCACGAGCGGCAAGACGAAAACGTGCAGCGCGTACAGGCGAAGGATGGAGAGGTTTCCGGCCTCGCTCCCCCCCTGCAGCAGCGTTCGCAGGCTCCCACCGCCAGGTGATTGCTCGATGATCCCCAGCTCCACCTGCAGCGCCCAGTACCCCTGCAGATCCCAGGGAAGCGGATTGCCGGTCAACCCGAACGCGAGCCCGACCCCGACCAGCCCCAACGCCCCCAGCCACACCAGCTCACGCGGGCTCCGCCAGCCGCGAAAGGCCGCCAGCGACAGCACGTAGAGGACCGAGACGACCACGAAGGCGGACGCGCCGTGGTAGTGCAGGCCACGAACGAACCAGCCCATCGAGACGCGATCCTGAAGGTAGGCGGTGCTCGCCCAGGCATCGGTCGCCGACGGGCTGTAGTAGGTGGCGAGCACGATCCCCAGCACGCCCTGCTGGACCAGCAGATAGGCCAGCACCGCCGGGAAGACGTGGCGCAGCCGGGCACCCCCGGGGACCGCACGGTGCGCGAAGCGTCGCCAGGCGTTGGTGAGCCCCAGGCGTTCGTCGAGCCAGGCACGCACGCTCATGTGAGCGGCTCCTTGCGCTCCACTCCCTGCTTGAACCGCTGGTAGCGGATCGAGACCAGCTCGTGGTCGGTCTGCAGGCTCAAGCGATCCATGGCCCGCGGCGAAGGCCCCTCTTCCACCTCGCCGTCCAGGGAGAACCAGCTCTTGTGGCAGGGGCACAAGAACTTCTTCTTCGCGTCGTCGTAGTCGATGCCGCAGCCCAGGTGCGGGCACACGGTGGAGAACGCGACCAGCTCACCGCCGCGCTCGACGACCCAGGCCGAACCGACCTTCACCTGCACCACGCGGTTCCACGCATCGACCTTGTCGGCGAACAGGTCGACCTTGACCGGCACGTCTCCCCCGAAGCGCGACAAAGGACCCGCCGGCAAGAACGCGTCGGATCCGGACGTCGTCGCCGCGCGGAGGGGATGGGTCAGCGACACCGCGGTGGGGCCCAGCACGCTGCCCGCCAACCCGGCTCCCAGCAGGCCGATGCCTCCGATCATGAATCCGCGTCGGCTACCACCGCCGTCGGGGGTCGAGGAAGGTGCGTTCGTGTCGTCGAGTTCGTCTTCCATCCGATGCTCCGCGGTGAAGGCCGGCGAAGCCGACCCACGAGGCCGTTTTCCGGCGGGACCCCTCCGTACGGTACCGCACCCGAACCTCGGACGCGCCGGGCCCCGATGCGTGCCCCGGTAACGCCCGGCGCCCACGGAGAGTTACTCGGGCGCCGGCTCGAGGCCTCGGCAATCGGCGCCGGAGGACGCCGGACGGGTCGCGCGAGACGCCGACACGCGTCGCCGTCGCGGGCGACCTCGGACGTCCGCCGCAGGCGGTCTTCGGCCTCGTGGGAGGGACCGTGCTTCCCCGTTCGTGGCCGCCCGTCTGCGCGCCCTCGCGAGGCCCGAGCGCGCCGACCCGCCGGCTCGGGGCCTAGATGGAGATGCCCTCGTGCAGGACCGGTCGCGAGGACGAGGCGGCCTTTTGCGCTCCGGCCACCGTCGAAGCCTCCTCGATCACCCGGATCTCCGCCTGCGTTTCGGTGGCGTCGGGCCCCACGACCCAGACGCCCCGCAGCTCCGACAAGTCGAATCGTGCCCCCGGCTCGTCGCCCTCGGGCGTCACGCAGATCCGAGGGCGCCCGTCCTGGACGATTTCGACGGCCACCAGGATCCTTCCCCTGCTGCGGAGGTGAAGCGCGAGGCTCCGGAAGCTGCACGGGCCGCTCTGCCCCACCGGGGCCCGCTCGTGGACGAGCGATTGCCCCCAGGCGCCGAGGAGCTCGGCGTACACGCCGTCGAACCCGGGGACCACGACCGCCTGAAACAGGAAGTACGAGCGCAGCTCCTGAATCGAGAACACGCGCACCCCCGGCAACCCGAGCTCCTCGCAACGTTGCTCGAGCCGCCCGGCGAGCTTGCCGTCGATGACCTCGGCCACCACACGGGGCCGCTGGTCGACCGGTTTGTGGGCGAAGAGCTGCTCGAGCTTGAGCAACGCCGTCGTCGTGCGCTTGTCGGCATTCCTTCGGTCGCTCGCCACGAACACCACGGCGTGCAAATCGGCGACGTGCCCGAACCCGGACGGGAGGTTGACGAGATGCCGGCTCGCCATCCAATCGGCCACGTGGAGGTACATCGTCGAGTGCACGTTTTCGTAACGGGGCCCCGGATCGAACCGAAAGGACCCGTCCGGCTGTTCGGTGAAGGTCCCGTGGCGTCCGTGCAGCAGCCCTCGGGTGACGAGGTCGGTGTGTGCCCGCAAGGCGTCGATCACCGCATCTCGAATCGCTTCGTCCTCGACCAGCACCAGCGCCTCTCCGGGCGGATCGCTGCGGAAGAGCTCCTCGAGGAGATAGATCGACCCCTGCCGGAAGCCGCACACCAAGACCCGCGTCGTCTGCTGGGGCCACGACGGCTCGAGCACGGGAGCGGAGAACGGCTCGGCCGGAGCGGCTCGCTCGGGCTCGATCGAGAGCGAGCTGGCGAACTCCCGGACCGCGCGGAAGCTCGAGGCCACCGCCACGAAACCGCGATAGGGCCCCCTCGGTGCCTCGGGACCCGGGTTGAGCCACACGTCGAAGTCGGGCTGCCCCGGCACGTGGTCGCGACCGACGATGAGACCGAGCGGAACGATCATCCCGTCTCGCTCCTCGACCGCCAACCCTCGCGCCAGCAGCCCGTCGAGTGCGAGGCCACCGTCGGGCGGGAGCGCGGGCGCCTGCTCCATCGAGAAGCTCAACCCCGGCGTGTCCCAAAAGCAGGTGTAGATCTCGTGTCCATGGCTGGTCAGGAGCTCCTCGAGCACCACGCCCAGCCCCGGGCGCCGCACCAAGCTGGCCACGAACAACGCCAGGAGTTTCTCGGTGGGAACCACGAAGCCGCGGAAGCTCTCCCCTCCCGTGGCGAGCGCGGCCTGAGCCGCCGGCACGTTGCTCTCGTCGAGGATCTCGGCGATCACCACCCGTTTGCGATGGCGCCGGACCGTGTGCCGCTCGTGACGCTCTCGGTCGCGCACGCGCTCCACGAGGGTGACCAACGTCCGGATGGTCTCCGCATCCGGTGCCACGTCGTCGAGATCCGCGAGCAGCACGATGCGCTTGGCCAGTCCCAGATCGGTGCGCTTGATCAGCTCCTCTTCGTCGTCGCCGCGCTGCCGGTAGACGATCCGGGTCAGCTCCGGCTGCCGCAGGAAGTCGGGTGGCTCCTCGTCGTTCCCCACGACCACGTAGCGCGGAGCGAAGAAGCCCCGCTTGCGCAGATCGGAGAACCAGCTCCTCGACAGCGGCCGCGCATCGGTCGGGAACAGCTTTCGGTAGTAGCGCATCAGCTCGTGCAGGAGGCGGCGAGTCGACGGTGAGATGTTGACGATGACCGTGTGTCCGCGCAGCCCCGGCGGACGCAGACGGCTCAACTCCAGCAACTCGGCGACGACGTCGGTTCCGAGGCCGATGAGGAACGACACCAAGAACAGGCCGAAGACCGTGAGGATCACGCTGGTGACGACGACCGGCAGCGCGATGGGGGACGACAGCATGTTGCCGGGGTCCTGGACCTGCCGAAAGGACCACCACAGCAGCGCCACGAAATCGCGGTCGGCAGCGTCGACGACTCCGTCGTCGGTGACGTCCAGCGTGTTCTCGCCGAGGTGATAGAGCACCACCGCGCCCATGAACGACAGGCCCGCCACGACGCACCCCATCAAGACCACCTGCCGGGAGCGCTCCCGGCGGGCCATGATCGACCACAGATCGCGAACCAGCGGCGCCCAATAACCGACCAGGAGGCCGATCCGGGTCAGACGGAACAACCGCAGCCAGCGCGCCCCCTTGTCCACCGACAACGGCAAGAACGACGCGAGCGCCAGGAGGTCGAGCACCAGAAGCACGACCGTCCCCAACCGCCGACGCCGGGGCTCTCCGTTGGACGAGCGGGAATCGGTGCCGAGGCCCGAGCCGACGGGGGTCGAGACGGGGATCGAGACGAACGCCCACGTGCGCACGGCGAACTCGACCGCGAAGATCACCAGAAACAGCGGGTCCAGACCTTCGAGGACGGGGCTCGGGATCAGGCTCGCGATGATCGCGATCGAAAGGACGGCCTTGATGACGGAGCGTTCCAGCACGCTCTCCGCGGCGGCCGCCCACGAGCGACTCCGCGAGGTCTGCGCTCGACTCGCCATCTTCGACCTGCTCTTCGCCTCCGGCGGGGTCCGGGAGGATACGCCGATTCCGAGGGGGGTGATAGCCTCCGCGCCCCGGCCGGGGTACATCCCCGACCACCCGGATCCGGGCTCGAGGAGGCGACGATGAGTGAAAAGGCAGTCCGCACGGAAACCGACAGCATGGGGGAGATCGAGGTCGCGAGCGACCGCTACTGGGGCGCGCAGACCGAACGCTCGCTGCACCACTTCGACATCGGCGACGATCGGTTCCCCCGCCCCTTGATCCGCGCGCTGGGCATCCTCAAGAAGGCGGCGGCCCTCACCAACGCGGAGCTGGGGATGCTCCCCCCCGAGAAGGTCGAGCTCATCATCAAGGCAGCCGACGAGGTCATCGAAGGGAAGCTCGACGACCATTTTCCCCTGCGGGTATGGCAGACGGGCAGCGGCACGCAGACCAACATGAACGCCAACGAGGTGATCTCGAACCGGGCCATCGAGATCGCGGGCGGACAGATGGGGACCAAGAAGCCCATTCACCCCAACGACGACGTCAATCGTGGGCAATCGTCCAACGACACCTTCCCCACCGCCATGCACATCGCCGCGGCGGAGCAGACGGTCCATCACCTCCTCCCATGCGTGCGAGAGCTTCGCGAAACGCTGGCCCAGAAG
>CAZYSW010000238.1:0-8625 GCA_964650105.1 uncultured Nannocystaceae bacterium | reverse complement strand
CCCGGATTCGGAGACAGCTCGTGCAATGAGCGTGTAGGTATCGGGGGCTTCGACGGTGAACTGGAGCGTCGCGGAATAAATGCCGTCCTCGGGCTCCTGATCAAAGGCCTCGTCGTCGACGACTTCGCCGTTGAGGCGCAGCTCGAGCGCGGTAATCGGTTCCGTTGCGTTCGCACGGATGCGCACGTCGATCGCGTCGCCGGGTCGCACCTGGGACGCGTCCGTGACGACCCGGCCGTCCTCGCGGGTCACGACGGCGTACCCGCGATGCAACACGGCGAGCGGAGAAAGAGCATCGAGGGCTCCCGCGGCCCGCACCAGCCTCAACCGGGCGTCGCGTGGCAATGCTTTGCCGGCCGCCCGCAGGCGCGACACCAGGGCGTCGAACCGCGCTCGACCGCGCCGGGGCAATCGCCGTGCACAGGCGACCGCGCGGGCATGGAGCGCGGCGAGCTGCTCGCGGTGGGACCGCGACAGGCTCTTGCCGCGTTGCTCGAGACGACGCACGAGCGCGTCGAGGCGTCGACGATCGGCGGCGATCCGCATGCGCGGGTGCTGCTGGCGCAGCGCTCGTTCGATCCGGACCAGGCGCGCGCGGTGGCCTCGCCCCAGCTCGCGCCCGGCGCGGACCAGCCGGTGATGCGCACCCTCGAGACGAGCGCGGTGGTCGATCACCGCGCGCTCGAACGCCCGTACCACGTGTCGACGCCCGATCTCGAGCGCCCGGCGAGCAGCCAAAAGATCGGGGACGACGAGCTCGGCCGCCTGCGAGGGCGTGGCCGCCCGCACGTCGGCCACGAGATCACAGATCGTCACGTCGACCTCGTGCCCCACCGCCGAGACGACCGGCACCGGACAGGCGGCGATGGCCCGCGCCAGTCGTTCGTCGTTGAAGGCCCACAGGTCCTCCATCGAGCCCCCGCCCCTCCCGATGATCACCACGTCGACGTCCCCGAGCCGAACCAGGCGATCGAGCGCCCTGCGCAGAGAGGCTGGTGCGTCCGGCCCCTGGACGATGGCCGGCGACAGCAAGATGCACGATGGGCAGCGCCGGCGCGCGACCTGGAGGATGTCGTGGATCGCCGCCCCGTGGGCCGAAGTGACCACGCCGATGCGTCGGGGCCAGCGAGGGAGCGGTCGCTTGCGGTCGGCCGCGAACAGGCCCTCGGCCGCCAGCTTGGCGCGCCGCTGCTCGAGCTCCAGCATCAGCGCGCCCAGACCGGCGGGCTCGGCCTTGTCGGCGTACATCTGGAACCGGCCCTGCTTGGCGAACACGCCGAGCCGCCCGAAGACCCGCAGGTGCTGCCCATCCTCGAGGGCGAAGCGGAGCTGCTCGACCGCCGAGCGCCACATCGCACACGGAAGGGAGGCGTGCTCGTCCTTGAGAGTGAAGAAGGCATGACCCGACGGTCCGATCTTGAGGTTCGAGACCTCGCCCTCCACCCAAATGTTGGAGAAACGCAGCTCCAAGAGCCGGTTCGCGCCGCGGACCACCTGAGCGACGGTCAATACGGGCGGAGCGTCGCGGTGCCCCGAATCTCGGCCGTCCCCATCGCGCCCGCCGCGTCGCGGTGAGGGCCAGAACGACAGCTCCCCCTGCGACATCGCTCAGTCGTCCTCCCGAGACGAAACGGCGGGCGGGGATGCCTCCACTCCGGCGACGCGCCCCTGCAGGGCGTCGAGCTCTCGCTCGAGCCGCGCAACCTTGTCGGCGTACTGGCGCACGACCTCGTCGAGCTCCTCGAGCGCCCGCTCCTGGAAGGCCGCGCGGATCTCCAGCTCCTCGACGCGCTGCTCGAGCGAGGGATCCGTCGCCGAGGGGTCGCGGGTGTCGTTCGAGCTCATCGACGGCCCACGATGATAGCCAGGTTTGCGCGCGAGCACGCCCAGGGTCGACGGCTCGGTGGTCGCGCGGCTGCGTCGCCGCCGTGCCCGAGAACGCCCGTTTCCGCGGGACCCGGCCGGCCCCGAGCCACGTGCCGGTGACGCGATCCGTCCCTGGGGGACATCTCGCGGGAACGCCGCGCACGCCGGAAATTTGGGCGGGACGCCCCGCGGCCGCTGTACTGCATCCATGCCTGCTCGCGTTCGTCTCGTCCTGCTCGCGTCGGCGTGTGCCGCTGGCTGCTCGTTCTTCGAGGAGCTCGGCGACGCACCGTGGGCCGACACCGACACCGACACCGACGGCGCGGACGAGGACGACGGCGATCTGGACGTCGATGGCGGATCGGTCAGCGCCGAGACGGGCGCCGAGCCGTGCACGATCGAGCGCGACGATCTGTGCGTCGACCAGGACACGCTCCATAGCTGCGATCCCCAGACCGGCGAGCTCACCGTCATGGACTGTGCTGCAGCGTGCGGCAACAACCTCAACTTCACGTGTCTCGGGACCCCCTCGGGGCAGCACGCCTGCTGGTGCGTCGTGCCGGGCAAGCAGAAGGTGCTGTCGTGCGGCGAGCTCGAGGCTTGCCTGCAGGGCTGCACCAACGCGGTCGGCACGGCGTGCGCGGACGGTTGCTTTTCCAGGACCACCGAAGCCGCGATCCGGATCTACGGCGCGCTGGTCTGGTGCGCCCACGCGAGCTGCCGAGACGCGTGCCTCGAAGAGGCCTACGCCTGCGCCACCTGCATCGCCTCGGGCATCCAAAACGGGACCGGCGGTTGCGGCCTGGAGCGCTCGGTCTGCGACACCGACCAAAACGACGAACCCGGTTGACGACGCCCGCCCTCGACCGTCCCGGCGCCATCGACGGCCGAGCCCGCACACCTCGGCGAACGCGTTCGCCCGCCGGGGCGTGTCGAGACACGACTCCCAAGCGCGTTGCCCTCTCGCTGCGGTGGCGGCCGGGGTCCCCGCTTTGGTCAGCCCTGATGCTTGTAGCGACGCTTGCCCGGACCGTAGTCGGTGCTGACCTGCCCCGTGCCGCGCAGCAGCCATCGGTAGGTGACGAGACCTTCGACGCCGACGGGGCCTCGAGCGTGGAGCTTGCCCGTGCTGATCCCGACTTCGGCGCCGAGCCCGTAGCGGTAGCCGTCGGCGAAACGGGTGCTGGCGTTGTGGAACACGTTGCCGGCATCGACCGCACCCAGGAAGGTCGCGGCGGCCTCGGCGTCCTCGGCGAGGATGGCTTCGGTGTGTCGGGAGCCATGGCGCTCGATGTGCCGCAGAGCCTCGAGCATGTCCGGCACCTGGCGGATGGAAAGGACGAGATCTCCGTACTCGGTGCTCCAGTCCTTCTCCGTCGCTGCCGTCATGCTCGGATGGCGAGCGCGCGTGGCCTCGCATCCGCGCAGCTCGACTCCCTGCTCGGCCAGCGCCGCGACGCAGGCGTCGAGCGCCTCCTCCGCGCCCGGCTCCCACAGGAGGGTCTCGACGGCGTTGCAGGCGGCCGGGTAGCTGCATTTGGCGTCGACCAGGATCCGAGCCGCCATCGAGGGCCGGGCCGAGCGATGCAGGTACACGTGACACAGGCCTTCGGCGTGGCCGAGCACCGGGATCCGGGTACGCGCCTGAACGTCGCGCACGAACCGAGCCGAGCCCCGTGCGATCACCAGATCGACGTCGCCATCGAGCTCGAGCAACGCGTCCACGTCGGTTCGGTCTTCGAGCAGCGACACCGCGCTCGGGTCGAACCCCTGCAGCTCCAGCACCCCTCGCAGGAGTTCCACCAACGCGGCGTTCGATTGGCGGGCCTCTCGGCCCCCCTTGAGGACGACGGCGTTCCCGGTTCGGATCGCCAGCCCTGCGATCTGGGGCACGGCGTCGGGGCGAGCCTCGAAGACGACTGCGAGCACGCCCAGCGGACAGGTGACGCGACGCAGGACCAGACCGTCGTCGAGCTCGCGCTCCAAGGTGACGTTTCCGACCAGATCCTCTTGCGCCGCGAGCTGGCGCAACCCGTCGACGAGACCGTCGAGCTTCTTGTCGTCGAGCACGAGACGGTCCACCAGAGCGCGCGCGAGCTCCCCGCGCGCGTGCGCGGCCTCGGCCGCGACGCGATCCTCGGCGTTGGCTTGCAGAAGCCGCGTGCGTCGAGCCGGATCCGCGAGCGCATCGGCGATCGCCAGCAGGACCGATCGCCGAACCGCTCCCGAGGCTCCCGACAGTCGAACGCTGGCCGCCCGTGCGGCTCGGACCATCGCCCGGACCTTTTCGGTGGTGTCGCCGGCCATCTCAGACATCTCCGAGGACGAGGTTGTCGCGCGTCACGAGGGCATCGTAACCGCGATAGCCCAAAATGCGATCGATCTCCGAGCTGTGATGGCCGGCCAGCGCCGTGCATGCTTCGGCGTCGTAGTTCACCAGTCCCCGCGCGTGCACTCGACCGCTCTGATCGCGGATCTCGACCACGTCGCCGCGAACGAACCTGCCCTCCACGGCGACCACGCCGATGGGAAGCAACGACGCCTTCTTCTCGTGCAACGCGGCGATGGCCCCGTCGTTGACCACCAGCGCCCCCGCTCGGGGAGCCCCGATGGCGATGTGACGCCGCCTGGCCTTGCGCCGGTTCTGCGGCCAGACGACCGTCCCCAGATCGTCGCCCGCCAGCATCCGGCTCACGACGTTGGCGGTCGATCCGTTGGCGATGAGGGTGACGATGCCCGCGTCGGTGGCGAGCTTCGCAGCCTCCAGCTTGCTGGCCATCCCCCCCGTACCCCCGCGCGAGCGCCCCCGGGCCAGGGCGAGCGTCTCGTCGTCGACCCCGACCAGGCTTCCGAGGCGTTCGGCGCCGCTGTCCTCGACCGGGTTGGCCGAGTAGACCCCGTCGACGTCGGTCAGCAGGACGAGGGCATCGGCATCGAGCGCCACCGCCACGCGCGCCGACAGCCCGTCGTTGTCACCGAACGCCGCCGACCCCGGCTCGGCCCCACGGTGCTCGACCAGCTCCCGAACGCTGACGCTGTCGTTCTCGTTGAGGATGGGCAGGGTGCGGAGTTCGAGCAACCGCATCAACGTCGTCCGCAAACACAAGGCGCGGTCGCGGTCGGCGAGGTCTTCCTGGGTGAGGAGGACCTGCGCGATGGTGATGCCGAGCTGACCGAACGCCTGGTTGTACAGGCCGATCAAGTGTCCCTGGCCGACGGCCGCGCAGGCCTGACGCAACCCCAGCGACGAGGGGCGCGTCCCGAGGCCGAGTTGCCGCATGCCCATCCCCACCGCCCCACTCGACACGAGGATCACCTCGTATCCACGCCGCCGAAGCGATCCCAGATCCTCCACCAGGCCGTGAATGCGTCCGAGCGCGAGCTCGACCCCGTCGTGCGTGACAACCCCGGTGCCGAGCTTCACGACGACGCGCCGACACTGGGAGAGTCTCTTTCGTTCCGACGTCTCGTTCATGGCATCCAACCCACCGCATCGTCCACCGATGCTCCCGAGCGCAGCATCACGGCCTTCTGGGAGGCGATGGCCGCTCGCGCGTCGGTCATCAGGGTCTGCGGGATGCGAACCTCGTCGCGCGTTCCCAAGAGGCGTACACCTCCTCGGAGCAGGTCGCGGCGCACGGCCACCACGCCGGCGAAGGACAGGCGGTGCACCGCGCCGCCAGGCTCCACCTCGATGATCGCGCCGTCGGTGACGAGCACCGCGCGGCGAGACAGCCACTCGCGCACGACGATGAACAGGACCGGCGACGCCAGGGCCATGAGGGCCGGCCACAGCGACGACCAGGGGCCGGTCCAGAGGGCGGGCGCGAACGCGGAGACCATGGCCAGGATGCCCCCGGCCCCCGCCAGCGTGAGTGCCACGGGACCCCACTGGATCGCCTCCTTGGCGTTCCACCACACGAGCGCCTCTCCGTGGCGCAAGTGCACGGCCAGCGCCTTGGGCACCGGGCCGGGCGACGGCGGAGCTCCCGATGCCAACACGCGAGGCCCATCGTTTGGAGCGTCCGGAGGGCGGCCGCCCTCGATCACCCGCAGGCTCATCGGCGGAGCTCCTCCGCCCTGGCACCGACCCGACGGAGTAGATGGTCGATCAACACGAGCGCGCACATCGATTCCACCATGGGAACCGCCCGCGGCAGGACGCAGGGATCGTGGCGACCACGCGCCTGGTACACGGCGGGTCGCCCCTGCCGGTCGACGGTGTCCTGGGGCTTGAAGATGGTCGCCACCGGCTTGAACGCCACCGCGAAGCGGATCGTTTCGCCATTGCTGATCCCGCCCTGAATCCCGCCGCTGCGGTTGGTGCGGGTCCGGATCCCGTCTCCCCCCGAGCGGCGCTCGGGATCGGGCTCGAAGGCGTCGTTGTGCTCCGACCCTCGCATGCGCGTGGCGGCGAACCCCTCGCCCACCTCGAAGCCCCGCGAAGCGGGCAGGCTCATCATGGCGTGGGCCAGCGCGGCGGTGAGCTTGTCGAACACCGGCTCACCCAGGCCCAACGGCACCTTGCGAGCCACGCAGCGAACCACGCCACCCACCGTATCGCCGCTTTTGCGTGCGGCCCCGATGACCGCCTCCATGCGCGCGGCAGCCTTCGGATCGGGACAACGCACGATGCTGGCATCGACCGCGGACCGGTCGACGCGTTCCTCGTCGACCCCCTCCGCCTCGACGTCGGCCACGCTGTGCACCCAGCCGACGATCTCGACGCCGCACAGGACATCCAGGAGGTCCTCGGCGAGCGCGCCCGCGGCCACGCGGGCCACGGTCTCGCGCGCCGACGCCCGCCCACCGCCGGCCACGAACCGCAATCCGTACCGGACGTCGTACGTGTAGTCGGCGTGCGAGGGGCGATAAAGGTTCGCCAGCTCGTCGTAGTGGCCGCTCTTGACGTCCGTGTTACGGACCACGAGGGCCAGCGGCGTCCCCAAGGTGGCGCCCGACTGCGGATCGACGCCCGACAACACCTCCACCTCGTCCGGTTCTCGGCGCTGCGACGTGAGCCGGCTCTGACCCGGGCGTCGGCGCGCGAGCTGCTCGGCGATGCGCCGGCCGGGGAAGGGGTGCCCGGCGGGACACCCGTCGATCACGACGCCGACACCGCTGCCGTGCGATTCACCGAACGTGGTCACACGAAACCGCTCGCCGAAGGTGTTGGCCGGCACGGGCGCAGAATAGCGCGCCGGCCCGACCGGGTCAGGGGGGCGCCGCGCCGGGTCGAGAAGCGCCGGGCCGCGCCGGCGCATCGCCGCGCAGGAAGGCCTCCACCGCGTCACGCCAGGATTCCGCGACCTCGATGGGGATCGTGTGCCCCGCGTCCGCGAACACGCGGTGCTCGGCCTGCAAGGACGCGGCGAGCGAGGCCACCTCGGCGGGGGGCGCCAGGCGATCGAGCGCCCCACCCATCACCAGCGCAGGACATCGAACGCGTTCGGCGAGGCGGGCCGTGCTCCACGAGGAGTCGTCGGCCGTCTCCATGGTGTGCTCGAACAACGCCTTGATGCCCGCGAATCGATTGCGCTGCACCGTGGTGCTCACCATCGACTCGACCAGGTGGGCGTGCTTCTCCAGATACCGCGGCCCGAGGATGTCGGGGAGGCTCACCCGTGCCAACGTCTCGAGGTCACCGGTGCGGAGCGTGGAAATCCAACCACGCACGATGAGACGCCCGACCAGGCCGCGGTCGAGCGCCACCCCCGACAAGACGAGCCGGCGCACGAGCTCCGGCCGGGTGGCCGCGATCGCCAGGCTCACCCGCCCACCAAACGAGAACCCGCAGAGATCGACGGGGGCCGCCACGTCGAGCGCCGCGAGCACGTTGGCGAAGTCCTCGACGTGTCGGGCGAGCGAGCAGTCCCCGACGTCGAGCTCGGTGGACCCCTGGCCGCGGGCCTCGTACGCGATCACCTCGCGCGTGGCGGAAAGCGGCCGGATCTGGCCACCCCAGCTCGACACCGTCTGGGTCATCCCCCCGAGCAACACCAGCGTCGGCGCACCGCTGGGCGCTCGCGCCGAGCGACGATCGTGACGAACCCGCCCGCGCGCAGACGGGCCCGCCACAGGATCGGGAACGAAGACGAAGTCGGGCACGCCGGGAGAATAACCGACCCCGCCACCACCAGCTCCCGCTCCACCCGCGGCTCCGGTTCCTGCTCCCGCTCCGCCTCCGGTTCCCGCTACGGCTCCCGCTCCGACTCCCGCTCCCGCTCCGCCTTCGGTTCCTGCTCCGCTCCGCCTCCGGTTCCTGCTCCGGCTCGGCACCGGAATCCCGGAACCCTGGAACTCGGGAACTGGGGAGTCCGGAATCCTTGGCCCGCAACCGGAATCCGCAACCAGGGTCCGCAGCCGGAATCCCAAGTCGGGAATCCGCAGCCGGAACTCGGAACCGGAATCTGGAATCCGGAATCCCGAGCCGGAATCCGGAATCCGCAGCCGGAATCCGGAATCGGAACCGGACATCGGAAGGATCCGGAGTCCGGCGCCGCAATCCGGAACTCGGAATCGGAACCCGGAATCGACGCCCGGCCCGCCGGCCCCCGGTGCCGAAATTGCGAAGACGGCCGGTGCCTCGTGCGCCGGCCGTCCTCGTTTCGCCCTCGGGGCGGCGTGCGTGCGTCGCCCCTACGGGAGGACCTCGGTGATCCTCATGTTCGAGTGGGAGGTGCTCGCGTTTCGCTTCCGGGAGTAGGCCTGAAGCTGGCGTTGCGCGGCGGCGAACGCGTCGCGCAGCGCGACGCCGAG
>CAZYSW010000237.1:0-8634 GCA_964650105.1 uncultured Nannocystaceae bacterium | reverse complement strand
CCCCCCCCCCCCCCCCCCCCCCCCCCCCCCCGCCGCCCCCCCGCGCCGCCCCCCCCCGCCCCCCGGGGGGGGGGGCCGGGGGGCGGTGGGCCGGGGAGTAGGAAATGGAGACATGTTCTGCAGCATGGTTTCCAAGAAGCGTGCAGACGGGGGTCTACGGTGGGGATTCTAGCAGAATGCACGGGTGACCAGCAACGGGTCACGTCGGGAGGATCGTGCGGATCGTGCCGGTTGGCGACGTTCGGGATTGCTCCTGGAGCAGCGCATGGGGGATGTGATCTCGAGAGGCTCGAGAGGATCATCGGGCTCATGTCCGGCACTCACTGGGCGAGCCATTCGCGTTTCCTGGAGCATCGTGACGGGGGCGTGATCTCGTGGAGATCATCGGCTGGACGCAACGAGGCTGGAGTGGGCGGAGGCGTGGGTGGGATTGGGGTGAGGGGCACTTGATCCAGCGCTGATCACGGGGATCGTTCATGGTGTCGGGGTGGCTGAACCAGTGATCGAAGCGCGACCTAGAGCGTCGGCGGATCTGCTGCCGGCGCGCATGCTCAACGAGCTCGTGTACTGCCCTCGCCTCTTCTATCTCGAGCACGTGCAGGGGATCTTCATCGAGTCCGCCGACACGATCGAGGGTGCGGCACAGCATCAGCGTGCCGAGCGGCGCGGGCGTAGAGTCACCAAAGCGAGCGGGAAGAACGCCGAAGCGGAGGTCGGCGAGACCGACGGGTCCGAAGAGAACCTGTGGGAGCAGATCCCCAGGCGGCTCACGTTGAGCTCGGATGAGCTCGGCGTGACCGGAAACATCGATCTGTTGGAGATCTCGGACGACGACGTGGTCGTCGTCGAGGCCAAGCACGGCCGGGCACCGACGACGGAGGTGCAGCGCTGGGGGGAGTTTCGGCTCCCGTTCCGGGCGTGGCCACCCGATATCGTGCAGGTCGCCGTGTACATCGGCCTTCTGAGGGAGATCGGCGTACCGTGCGAGCGAGCGCGCATCTTCTACAGGGGATCGGGCGAGCGCGTGGAGGTGACCTGGAGCGACGAGCTCGAACGGTTCCTGGCCGCGGCGATCCTCGAGGCCCGCCGGGTATGCACCCTCGAGCAACCGCCCGAGCCGCTGCGGGACAGTCCGAAGTGCGTCGGATGCTCGTTGCACGAGGCTTGCCTGCCCGACGAGCACCATGCCCTGGTGGCGTTGCAAGAGGGCCGCGAGGAGACCGAGGTCAGGCGGATCGTCGCGGGCCGAGACGACCGCGCGGTCGTGCACGTGGTGTCGCCCGGGACACTCGTGAAGAAGGACGGGGAGTCCCTGCTCATCGTCCCACGCAACGCCGAGACACGACGGATTCCGCTCAAGGACGTGTCCCACCTGGCGCTGTTCGGTGCGAGCCACATCACCGAGCCGTGCTTGCAACACCTGCTGCGGGTCGGGATCCCGATCTCCCACCACACGGGTGCCGGCCGCCTGATGGGGATCACAGCTCCACTTTCGACCTTGAACGTGGTGACTCGGCGCGCGCAGTATCGGGCGACCGACGATCCGGAGCGTTGCCTGCAGGCGGCTCGCGCCCTGGTGTTGGCGAAGATCCGAAACCAGCGGACGGTGCTGAAGCGGTATCGGCGAGGCTTGTTGGCGGGCGCGGGCGAGCAGGCGCCAGCCGAGCTCGATCCAGATGCCTACGAGGCGGCGGTGGAACCCGAGCCGACGGAGGCGGCGAACGACGCGGGCGACGGAACGGTGCTCGAGGTGCCCGAGGTCGACGATGGTGACGCGGTGTCGCCCGCCACGTTCGACGACGCCGTGGCGGCGACCGGGGAGGCGCTTCGACGCATGAAAAACTCGCTGCGTGGAGCGGAGCGCGCGACTTCGATCGATGCTCTGCGCGGACACGAAGGGGATGCCGGCGCGCGGTACTTCAGTGCGTTCCCCATGTTGTTGCCGGGCCCGTGGAAGTCGGACTTCGGCACCCGGAGCCGGAGACCGCCGCGAGATCGCGTGAACGCGCTGCTCAGCTTCGGATATGCGCTGCTGTTGCGCGATGCTGCCGCCGCGCTGGCGAGGATCGGCCTCGACCCGATGCTCGGCCTGTACCACACGATGATCCCGGGGCGCCCTGCCCTGGCCCTCGACTTGATGGAGCCTTTTCGGGCTGCTTGGGTCGACACGGCCGTGCTGCGCCTGGTGGCGACCAACGGGATCGCGCGGACGGACTTTCACGTCTCGGGCGCCGGCGTGTTCTTGTCGGACCGAGGGCGGCGGGTGCTGATCGGGGCGTACGAGCGCCGCGCCGACGAGCTGACGACCCACCCCAGGTTCGGCTACCGGATGAGCTACCGAAGGATCCTGGAGCTCGAAGCGCGCGTGCTCGCGAAGTGGCTGCTGGGTGAGATCGACGAGCTTCGCCCGATCTGGACGCGGTGAGGAGGCGGGGTGATGCGGGATCACTACATCGTCAGCTACGACATCTCGGATCCGCAGCGTCTGCGACGGGTCCATCGGACGGTCCGAGACTTCGGGGACGCGCTGCAGCTCAGCGTCTTTTCGTGCCAACTGTCGCCGAAGGACCTGGCGGTGCTCGAGGCTCGCCTGCTGGACGAGATCGATCATCGTGAAGACCAGGTGATGGTCATCAAGCTCGGTCGCGTGCGAGACAACGAGAAGACGCCCCCACGGTGCCATACGTTGGGTCGCAAGCTCACCCCGGGGTTCGTACGGGTGATCGTGGTGTGAGGCCTATACGACGGACGCGGGCTCGAAGCTGCCGTAGCCTCCCTGGTCACTGCGCTTGATGCCGCAACTGAAAACCGCACCGATGCCTCGCGCCGAGCGTTCGGGCAAGCTCATCGACGCGAGGTCCTGCTGGACGACGGTGCGGACAACAGGTCTGGGGAGAGGCACGGTCCAAAGTCCCCAGCGGAACCGCCCACTCTTCCATCCGCCGATACAGCCCGTCGTCACGATGCGTCGCCGCACCGGAAAGGCTGGGAGGAAGGCGAGCCCCCGCAGCGCGAGCCAGTCCGCCCCTGGCACCCCGAGCTTCTTGTCGGTCGAGGGGTTTGAAGCGCGCAACGCATAGTCGCGACTCGCAGTCGCGTCCCACCCCATCACTGGAAGGGGTCGAGCGTACTGCCAAGGCCCGACGAGCGCCTCCCGAACATCGTCCGGGGTGACACCCTCGGCCAGTTCCAAGACCATCTTCAGAAACTGCTGCTGGCCCGCTGTGAAGTGCAGCGCGGTGGGCTTGGTGTTGCCGTTGTTGTCCTTGATGACGTCGCTCGCGAACGAGCATGCCCAATCGACACCTCGCCGTTCGCGTGGGCCGCAGGCAGCGACCAGCCTCTCGAGATACTTGCGGTACTCGCTCGGCTCCGGCTTGAGGTCCCTTTTTCCATCGTACTCGAGATCGAGTGCGGCCTCGGAGGTACATGCCTGCCGGTCCTCGTCGATCCACTGGACGAGATCGTCCAGACTCCCGTCGACGGACACGAGCACGGGTCTCCACCCTCCCGCGTCGCGCCAGAAAAGCCGCGCCTCTTGCTCCCTGTCGTGCAACACTTCGAGCACACCCAGAGCCGCAAGAAAACCCAGCGGGTTTGCGCCATCCAACCCCGTGAGTACAAGTTCAGTCATCCTCTTGCGAGTCCTTTCTGCTCCTCCTCACTGCGTCTGTGATCGCCGAGCCTGAGGACGGCCTCGAGCCAGGCCAGTCCCCACCATCCATACCTGCGGACCAGGCGCCAAAAGCGCTCCGGAATCCCGGAGTCGAGCCGATGGAGCTCGTGGACACTGCTTGCCGTGAGCTCGACGTCGTCGAGATTCCACTTCATCTCGACCGGCTTCTCGTCTGGCGTCCATGGAGCCAAGGGACGGCATCTTCCGTGATGAGACGCCACCAGATGGAGGACCAGATCCCAGTCGTTCGCACGACCGGCCAGGCTTTTTTCTACGCCACTCATCAACTGCACCGACATCAGCTCGTGCCGCGTGCCGGCGGGGTATCCCGAGCGTTCCTGGGTACGTCGCCGAGCGCGTCGGTCCGTCATGACCGTCGCCGACTTGGCAAGCGGCTCCTTTGCGGTGAGGGCCTTGAACTCGCTGCCTCCATGGAGAAGGCACTGGAAGCGAGGATCGATCTTACCCACATCATGCCAGCGCCCCGCGAGTTGGACGTCGCTTGCGATCTTGGGCGGCAGCCCGACGCGCTCGGCGAATTCGCCGCTGAGATCTCGAACACCTTCGAGGTGCTCTGCAAGCGAGACCTTTACCCCCGTGAAGGATGCCCGGTCGTCCTCGGTGCTGACCTCGTCGGTCCCGAAGGTGAATCGACTGCGCCCTGACACGACGAGGTACTCTCGCGATCCGTCGCCTGCGGCCAGCCGCTCGACTCGGAAGCCCCTCGGGTCGTCGCGTAGGCGTGCGAGCAAATCCTGGGTTTGATTTGGGAGGGGCAGCTCGGCGACCTCGGCCAGCCATTGCTCGACCACTGCCCGGTCGTCGATCTCCTCGTCGTCGAGAGGGGCCGGCGTCGGCGCGGACACTGGCACTGCTCCGCACAGGCCAGCCAGGACCGCTTGATGCAAGCGAAGCACGGCTCGACCCCGCTGGTACATGCAGCTTATTTCACCGACGTCCGAGACGGCATCCAGGGAGGATGGCGACCATGTTCCGCCTGCAATCCCACCGTATGTCACGGGAACCACGAGGGTGTCGCCGGGCTTGATCTCGCTCGCATCGACCACCCGTGATTCTTCTCCGCGCCAGGCGACGGCGTATCGCCTTGCCGACGTTCGTTCGCTTCGCCGATCGCCGTCTTCGGAGTCTACCGTCGAGCCTTCGACGTCGAACACGTCCACCTCGTCAGCTCGAGCGAGCCACCGCTTCACGGCCGGGAGGGGGACAGACATCGCCTCTGCGGTACAGGGCGGCAGGCTTTCCACCATGCTCAGCACACAGTCCAGCGCCGCTTCGCTGGTCGTCGCCTCACGCGCGGCACGAAGCAGTTCTTCGGTCAGGTCCGCTCGCCAGACGAGTTGGACGTCGGGCGTGCCCCGATCGGGCCCGTGCAGCCAAAGAGAAACGTCGGGATCCGGCGTCGGCCTCGGAAACGTTTGCACCCACGCATCGAGGTGCTGCGGGAGCAAGATCGGGGCCGACGCTGGAGGCGTGAGTAGGCCGCGCTCGCTCGCATCGTCCGGGATCTTCAGGCCGGCGAGCCCCATGTCGAGGAGGCCTGTCTCGCTGGCTTCGGCCTGCTCGCGGAGCCAGTTCCAGGTGGAACCCAGGGAACTGCCATAGATCGGATCGTCCTTGAACGTGTCGGTACGTCCGATGATGACGCCCTTGGACTCGCCGCGTAGCTCCCCGAGACGATCGAGACGGCCGAAGCGTTGGCGCAAAGCGTCGAGACTGGCGCATTCCGTGACGAGTGCATCGAAGTCGAAATCCGCTCCGGCTTCGATGCACTGCGTCGCGACGACGACGAGCGGCTTCTGATCGCGATCACGGACTCGACCAGCACGCACGCGTTCGAGCAGTCGCTCCTCGAGGTCCTGGCGGTCGAACGGGCGCATTCGGCCCGTCATGAGCTCGACGTCCACTCCGTCGAGCGAGCGCGCGAGGCGAGCATGAACTTCTCGTGCAGCGGCGACGCGGTTGACGACGACCGCCACCGTCGCGCCCGGACGCTCCACGAGCGGCTCTACGGCTTTCTCGACCTGCGCCGAGAAGCCGCGGGCGTTGGTCTCGACGAGCGCCGTCCACTTCGAGGACGTGAGGCGCTGCGAAAGGATCGGATGCGCCTGGTCCTCATCCTGAAGACGGAAAGCGGACGGAACCGGCTTTCCTGGAGTGGCCGACATTTCCACGACGTGGAACGGGCTCGGCACTGGTGTCTCCGCCCAGGTGCGGAAGCGGTTTGCGATACTCGCGAGCGTCTCCCGAAACGGCTGTGAGAGGTGTACTTCGTCGAGCAAGTAGAGAACGTCGTTCCCGAGGAGGCCGGCGTGGATCGGCTTCATGGTGTCCGAGATGCCGTAACCTCGAAACAGCAAGCGCGAACCCACCTGGTCCACGGTAGAAACTGCGATGACGGGTTGGTCGGGGCTGCGAGCCCAGTCCTCGTTGCGGGCGATCCCACCTCGCAAGAGGGTTGCCTGGAGGGCTTGCCCTCCTCGCAACGTGGCCTCGCGCGAGTAGCTCGCCAACCTCGCACGCACCGAGGCCAGGACGCCCTTGCGGGCTTCGGCGATGGACGTCGCGAGCTTCTTCGCTCGCTGGTACGCCTGGTCCACGATCGTTCGTCGATCGACCACGTACACGATGCGAAGGGCGGCCTGTCGATTCGTCTCGCCGGCCTGCAGGGCGAGGTGGAAGACCGCGATGTCCAGCGCCGCGGTCTTTCCGCAGCCGGTCGGGAGGTCGAGAATGGTGGGCCAGGCGCTGCCGCCGGCGACGTCTCGGGCCAAGCGTTCCTGCCACGGAAACGGCTCGTAGCCGTATACCGCCGTGAAGAACTCGGCGAAATCTCCGGGATCGAGTGTCGGCAAGCTCATGCGTCAGCCTCCGGGCGAAAGAGCCCCAGTCCGAGATACCGACCAGCGCCAAGCAAGACCGGGCCGCGAACGGGCGTTTCGAAAACGAGGCGCACGTGCGTCAGGACGCGCTGCGTTCGGCCCGGCTGGTCGGGGAACGAGGGATAGCGGCGCGCCTTCGCAGCACCTGCGAGCGGGGCCGCCGGCAGAATGTCGATGTGGATGGGTACGGGGAGTCCGATACGGACGCAAGCACGCGAGACGATCGCCGTGGCTTCCTCGATGGCCGCAGCCAACTTGGAGAGGTTGCGAGATCTCAGGTCGCCGGGGTTCTGATCGAGGGCCACCGGCGTTGCGGACACCCACTTGCGAGACGCGCGGCACCAACTCTGCGAGCGCAGGGTCGCGGGAACAGACGCCCACTCTACGCGCTCGAGCTCCAGAACTCCGGCACGTCCGAGCTTGACGGAGAGACGAGGCGTGTCTTCGTCGTCCAGGCGTACTTTGCCTTCCCACGAGGCAATCGCAGAATAGAGGGCGCGACGATCCTCCTCGCTGGTGGCGCGCGGCAGGACGAGGGCAAGCCCGAGGATCGAGCCGGTGGCGTGCGCATGGCCCACAAACGGAAGGGGAACGACCGCGAGATGGTTCGCTTGCGACGGGGAACCATCGACCGCGTGGCCGGATACCGTTTCGGGTAGGCGCTCGTCCGCGTAGGACAAGAGCGCGCGGCGAAACGCCCTGGCGACACCCGCAGTCGCCGTCATCGGCAAAGAGGGGCCACCGACCCGGCGGAACACCAGCCAGTCCCTCGAGAACACCGATCTAGCGATTTCAATGGGCTCCTCTCTGCTCCGAGTCGTGTAGACCTCGAATCGTGCCGGCATGACACGAGGGTCGCGCTCACGGTGGAGGGCGTAGGCGGCGTCGAGGGCCGCAAGTTGACCGCTTTGCGTCGTGCGAAGGATCTCGTCACCCTCCGATGAGGGCCGCCAGTTGGGTTCGCCCGGATCGTCGACGATCCGAGCGGACACGAGGCTCGAAGAGTGCCCGAGGCGAACAAGGCGCGACAGGAGTGCGTCGAGTCGCTCGCGTTGGGCGGGCGTCGGTTGGGCATCCGCCCAGACGTACGTCACGCGGGGCTCCTCGGGAGTGACGGAGGGAAACGTCCGGGGTTGGCGAACCCGGAACTCCGGGAGGACACGCAGGCCGTACGCTGGGTTCAGCGACTTCGTGTGTACGCTCACTGCACGACGGATGGCGGCCTTGAGCTGCTTCTCTGCTTTGGCGACCGCACTGGATGCCTTCTTGACGGCCTTGGCGTTTCCGCTGGCGACCGCCTCCTCGAGCGCTCGCCGCATTCTGTCGAGATGCTCACTCTCCTCGTCGACGTAGGTCATTGCGACGTCGTTGACCGGGACGAAGACCGTGTAGATCTCGCGCGCGCTCGCTCCGGATGCGCGGATTTCTGGTGGTGGCTGCGCCTCCAGCCACTCGAGCACGGCCCGTTCGCCCGCGGCAGGCTCTTCGTCGGCGAAATGGGTGGCGACCAGCGCCGAGAAGAGGCGAGCGGGATGAGGCGGCCATTCGCCGGCTTGCCGGGAGTTGTAAGCGGTGGCGATGTAGCGGCCGGTCAGGAAGTTGACCTCGATGGCGAGCATCACCCGTTGTCCTCGGTTTCACCGGCAGCGGTCAGCTCACGCGACTTGATGATGAGGTGTGCGAGCTTCTCGGTAGGCTTGAGGATGACGGGCTTGGCGTTCCAGCCCATGCCAACCTTGCGCGCTGCATCGACCGCTTCGCGCAGGAGTCCAGCGGCGTCGGTCAATTTGAAGACGGAGGGAGCGCCACCGTCACGCCCGAGAACCTCGAAGCGGAGTGGTTCGGAGGCGACCAGCAATGAGCGGGAGCGGAGGTCGTAGCCGTTGTTGCGCTGGTAGACGATGCCTGCCAAAGCGAGCGCAGCAAGCGCGGTTCGTGCCGTGGTCTCGACCTCGTCTCGCTGCTCGGGGGGGATCCTCTCTCCGTCGAGTCGGTCCTGAAACCGGAGCCGCCGGAGGCCCGCCAACGAGAGCACGGCGGTATGCACGGCGTAGGACA
>CAZYSW010000236.1:0-8638 GCA_964650105.1 uncultured Nannocystaceae bacterium | reverse complement strand
CGGAGGCCGAGGGGCTCGCCGCCGGACCTGCGTCGCCTCGCGCCTGCGCTTGCGTGGCCGCCGGTTCGTCCTTCTTGCATCCGAGCGCGAGCGCGACGGCGACGGCGAGGACGGTCGAGACTACGGTGCGCATGGCCTCCATACCCGGTCGTCACGCCGGAACCGACGCGGGAGCCCGTCGACACGCGCGGGCGCGGGCAGGGCCTCGCCCGGGACTTCGGCGTAGTCGGCGTCGTGCGGCATGACGATGAGGTGCTCGCCCTCGGTCAGGAGATACTTCGGCAGGATCGGGGGCGCGGGATCGGCTTCGCCCAGACGCTCGAGTCCCACCCGTCCCGCGGTCCACAGTCGTAGGAGGATCGACAGGGTCGGCGGCGGGAGATCGACGTCGCCACGATCCCACGCGGCGAGGTGGTCGGCGACCGTGGCCCAGCGGCCCTCGTGGGTCTCGCGCCCGTCGGCCCGCGCCAGCGCCCCCTCGCCCGGTCCCAGCAAGGCCCAGTAGAAGCGCGCGAGGTAGCGACGCCGCGGTTCGGCCGACGGGGTCATCCAGGTGTCGAACCAGCGCAACGGCCCCTCGAGGTTCAGGCCGGCCTCCTCGCGGCACTCTCGCCTCGCCGCGCGCTCCCAGGTCCCGTCGTCGTCGAGCGCACCGTCGTCCGCCTCGACCCGCCCACCGGGAAACACCAGGGTGGA
Organism: uncultured Nannocystaceae bacterium; assembly: GCA_964650105.1. GTDB lineage: Bacteria > Myxococcota_A > Polyangia > Nannocystales > Nannocystaceae > CAZYSW01. Next base: position 7,942 of record CAZYSW010000236.1, on the reverse strand, counting down.
CGGCATGAAGCGGCTTTGGCTGCTGCGTCGCAGCATGAACACCTCCAGCCCCCGCCCCGCCTGGTCGGGGCCGGCGCCGGGCCGCAAGACGACGACGCTCGCCGCCTGGCGGGGTGAAAGAGGAGCTGGCGCAAAGGGCGTGTCCGTCATGGAAAAGGGGCGGAAAGGGCGAGAACGCGCAAGTCGTGGGACTGCAGCAACTGCCGTACCCGCCAAGAGTAGGTATCACGTGCGGCGCTTTGGGGGGTACGCTACTCTCGCGCGTTAGGCAGAACCGCCGCATGCACCCCACACCTACCCACGATCAACCACTTCGAGGGCAAGGCACGTTGCGGTGTCGTCAGGTGGTGATGCCGGGCGGGGGGCCGGCGAGGAGCGACTCACCGGGCAAGGCATGCGCGTGATGGCCGAGGTCAGGCAGAGCCGCCAGCGGAGCGCGCGGGCCACTGGCCCTCGGCGCAGCCCGGTCGCGCGTGGTGAGGCGGGCGCCACCGATCACCTGTTTCGCGAGGTCGTCGACGGGCTGCCGGTCGCCACCGCCGTGCTCGATCGCGCCGGGCTCATCGTCGCCGCCAACAAGGCGTTCGCCGACCTGCTGCAGGTCGGTGCGCGGGCTCTGGTCGCCGAGCCGTTCCTCATGTGGCTCGGTCGGGCCAGCGAACGAGAGGGCTTCGGCCGGGCGTTCATGGGACTGCGCGACCGGGACGCCGGGGCCGGCTTCGTCCTGGATCTCGGGCTCGTCCCGCGGCTCGGGCCGCGGGTCGACTGCGTGGTTCGAGCCTCGCGGTTGTCCGACGGACACGTGGCGATCACCTGCCAACCTTCGGCGGCGGGCGCCGGGCGTGGCCCGGAAGTCGAGCTGGGAATGGCCGTCACGCGCAGCCTCGATGCGCTCGATCAGGGCGTCGTCCTCGTCGACGCCGAGGGGCGGCTGGTCCACGCCAATCCAGCCGCCGTCAGCCTGCTCGGCGAGGGCATCGTGGGACGCAGCTTGCTCGAACTGTCGACGCGGACCTCGGTCCCCGTGCTGACGCGCGCGATGACGGTGGCGCGGGCCGGGAGCTGGCAGGGCGAGGCCACCCTGCGTCGCACCGACGGCGAGCCCATCCCGATGGAGATCTCGCTCGCGGCGGGAACGGGGCTGTCGGTCGTGCTGCTGCGAGACCTCCGCGAACGTCGACGTCGCGAGTTCGAGGAGCGGCTCGTCGGGCAGGTCGATCGCTGCCTGGTGGCGAGCGCCGATCCTCGCACCAGCGTGATCGTGGCCGCCTCGGCCCTGGCGGGGGGAATCGACGCCGACCGCGTGGTCGTGCTGGCGCGGACCGCTTCGGGCTGGCAGCGCTGGGCGGCCACCCGCGATCGCACCGAGCCCGTCGTCGAGTTGGACGCCGAGGTCGAGCCGCCGCCGGCGTGGGCCACCACCCGCGAGGTCGAGCTGCTCGCCCCTGGGGATCCGGCCGTGCGCGCCTGTTTCGGGCCCCTCGATGGTTGCGCGGTGGTGGCGCGCGTCGCCCTGCGTGCGCCCTCGGGGGTGGTGGGGCACCTGCTCTTGAGCCATCGCGAGCCCGAGCCCTGGGACGAGCGGGATCTCGCTCTGATCGGGACCGTGGCCGCCCAGATCGCGCTCGGTCTGGCCAGCGGGCTGCTGACCCTCGAGACGCGGGAGCTCGCGGCGTACCAGTCGATGGTGCTCGACCAGACGACCGTGCTGCTCGACTCGGTGGACGCCGAGGGGCGCGTGGTGACCTGGAACCGCGCCAGCGAGCAACTGCTCGGGATCGCCAGCGATGCGGCGGTGGGGCGGCGCTTCGGGGTCGACGTCGCGCGAGCGGCCGATCCCGGACAGTGGAACGATCTGTGGTCCACGCTCTTGCGCGACGGCCTGGTGGCTCGAGAGATCCCCGTATGCAGCGCCGGCGGCGACGAGATCCCCCTCCACCTGGAGGGGCGGCTGCTCCGCGACGGGGAGGAGGTTCGCGGCGCGGTGCTCGTGGCTCTGGATCTACGGGACCGTCGGGCCCTCGAGCGACAGATCCTCCGCAGCCAAAAGCTCGCCGCCGTCGGCCTTCTGGCGGCCGGGATCGCCCACGAGATCAACAACCCGCTGTCGGGTGTGGTGGGCTACAGCAAGCTGCTGCTCGAGCGACCCCTCGATCCCGGCGTGCGCGAGAAGGTGGAGAAGATCGCCCAAAGCGGCGAGCGTTGCCGCAAGATCGTGGAGGGGGTCCTCTTGTTCTCGCGCCAGCGCGACGGCGGCGTACGGCATCGGGTCGATCTCAGGGCCTTGCTCGACCGGGTGATCGCCATCGGCGAGTACCAGTGGCGCATGCACAACGTCCGGATCATCCGCGAGCAGGACGAATCTTTGCAGGTGATCGCCGACGCCGACCAGATCGAGCAGGTCGTCCTCAACCTGCTGTCGAACGCCGTCGACGCGATGCCTCGCGGCGGAACGGTGCGCCTGTCGCTGCGCAAGCACGACGACGCGATGGCGAGCCTGTCGGTGGCCGACGAGGGACACGGAATTCCCGAGGAGATCCAGTCGCGCATCTTCGATCCGTTTTTCAGCACCAAGGAGATCGGCAAAGGTACCGGCCTCGGCCTGGCGATCTCCTACGGCATCGTGCAGGACCACGGCGGCGACATCGTCGTGGAGTCGATGTCGGGGCAGGGCGCCAAGTTCACGGTGTTCCTGCCCGTTGCGGGGCCGGCTCCGGGCGACGCCTCGTCGCCGTCTCCTGCAGGAGCACCCCGACGACCCTGAGGGTCGGATCCCACCGCGAAGGAAGAGCACATGGCCCGCGGACGCACACCCGTCAAGGACACCTACTCGACTCACGACGTCGCCAAGATCTGCTGCGTCACCCCCACCACGGTGATTCGCTGGATCGAGGACGGCCTGATCCCCGCCTTCAAGACGGTCGGCGGTCATCGCCGCGTCAGACGCGAAGACCTCGAACGCGTCTGCCGTGATCGCGCGATCCCGTTCAACGTGCCGACGGGCAGCGAGGTGGGGCGGATCCTGGTGATCGACGACGAACCGGTGGTTCTCGATCTCGTTCGGGACGTCGTCAAGGAGCTCAACCACCAGTTCGACGTCGAGGTGGCCAAGGACGCCTTCGATGCGGGTCGGTTGGTGGTCTCCTTCAGGCCCCAGCTCATCTTCCTCGACCTCATGATGCCCGGCGTCGACGGGTTCGAGGTCTGCACCCGGCTCAAGCGAGACCCCGCCACGCAGAACACCGAGATCATCGCGATCACCGGCTACTACACCGAGGCCAACATGGATCGGATCTTGGCTGCGGGGGCGGCGGCCTGTCTCAAGAAGCCGCTCGACGTCATGGAGGTCCGGGGGCAGGTCATCGAGGCCTTCAACTTGCGCGAGGTCGGCTCGGGCGACGAACGCCCGCCCGCCACGCCGCGCGACGAGGCGGCCAAGGTGCTCCTGGTCACGCAAAACGCCGACTTCCGGGCCCGCGTCCGCGAGGAGCTGACGGCGACTCGCCCCCCGGTCGAGGTCCTCACCGCGCAGACCGGAGCCGACGCACTGCTCGTGGCCCAATCCGCGCCCCCGCAGTACGTGATCTTGAGCCTCACCATGCCCGACGTCGACGGCACGGCGGTCATCGAAAAGCTGAGCGCGACCACCCAGGGCGTGCAGATCATCGCCGTCCACGACGCGCCGACCGACGACATTCGGGCCGCGGCGCGTGCCGCGGGTGCCCGCATGTGCCTGCCGACCAGCGCGGTCACGGGCAGCGTCCGCGAGCTGCTCGGCGTGTAGTGCCCCACGCTTCGTGGCCGCGCGCCACGCCGTCGCGTGGCCGTCGGTGGCGTTTCGCCCCGGGTCGACGCTCACGCCTCGAGTCCGGCGCTGGCGGGCTCGAGGCGAGGAGCGAATCCGCGGGCACACGAGGTCGCGCCGATCCGGCGCGCGCGAAGATCCACGGTTCTCCGCGCGCGGCTCGGCGAGCGTAGGTCATGCTCCCACCCACCCGATCGAAGAGCGCAAAGCCCCACTGCACACGTATGTCGCAGGCCGCGAAGGTTCCCAAGGCCACGCGAATCACCACCCGAGCCACGCTTTCGCGCCACGACAAGGCACCGACGTGTCGCGTCGTCGCGTGAGTCCGCTCCGAGAAGCAACGCACCTTTGCCGTGCGCCAAAATGCGCGGCCGCGTGCTTTCAGCGAAGTGCGCAGGCTGCTACCTTGAAACGATGGTGGGGTTTCGACGGCTTCCTTGGCTTTGCGCCGTGCCACTTCTCGCCTGCGGAGGTGCGCGCGACGAGACCGACCTCGTCCCGACGTCGCAGACGTCGATCACCATGTCCGGGGGCGATTCGTTCGACACGGGCAGCGACTCTGCGAGCAGCGAAGCGGGGATCGACGACGGCGAGGAGATCTTCGACGTCGGCAACGGCATGGGCTCGGGGGCCGACGACGGCGGCAACCAGCAGGGGTGTGACAAGGTCGACTTCTTGTTCATCATCGACAACTCGGGGTCGATGGCCGACGAGCAGATCAACCTGATCTCCAGCTTCCCTCAGTTCATCACCACCATCCAGAACACGCTCGACGAGGCGCAGGACTACCACATCATGGTGATCGACACGGACGCGTGGGTCTTCGCCCAGTGTCCGTTCTTGTGCGACAGCCTGTTCGGCTCGTGCTTCATCAACCCGCAGTTCGAGTGCGGGGTGACCCAGCCCCTGGAGTGCGAGGACGTCCTGGGGGCGGGGGTGGTGCACCCCCGGGGGACCGATGCGTCGAACAAGGACTGCAACTTCAGCACAGGGGCGCGCTACATGGACACGACCGAGCCCGACCTGCACGCCGCCTTCGCGTGCGCCGCCAAGGTCGGGAGTGGGTCGACCGAGGACCCCGAGCGGCCCATGGAGGCCATGGTCCAGGCGGTCACCCCCGGTACGCCGGCGTGGGATTGCAACCAGGGCTTCTTGCGCGACGACGCCATCCTGGTCGTCACCTTCATCACCGACGAGGACGACAACCAGGGCGACGGGTCGGCGGGGACCGTCGAGGGGTGGAAACAGGCCCTGGTCTCGGCCAAGCACGGCGACGAGAAGGCCATCGTGATGCTGGGGCTGTTCGGCGACAACGACCAGCCCAACGCGATCTGCCCGCCTTTGTCGGACAACGCCGGGGCCGAGCCGAGCCCGCGGTTGCGGCAGTTCGTCGAATCGTTCGGCGATCGCGGGATCGCGGGCAGCGTGTGCGCTCCCAGCTATCAGGAGTTCTTCCAGATGGCCGTCGACGTCATCGACACCACCTGCGAAGAGTACATTCCGCCCGTCGGTTGAGGCTCGCCATGTCGAACACGTATCTCGCCCGCTTCTGGTGGTTGCCGCTCGCGTCGATCGTGGCCTGTGGTGACGAGGGACGTCCCTCGTCGGCCACGAGCCCCTACACCAGCGTCACCGCGTCCGCGACGTTGGGGGACGGAACGACCGCCCCCGGCGACGACGGCGTCGACGACACCGGCGGGGGCTCCAGCGCGAACGAGACCGGGACCAAGCTCGACGTCGGGTTCGACACCAACGCGTCCGCCGACGACGGCGGTGACAAGTCCGGGTGCAAGAAGGTCGATTTCCTGTTCGTGATCGACAACTCCGGATCGATGGGCGACAACCAAGATTCGCTGATCGCCAGCTTCCCCGGGTTCATCGACTCCATCAGGAACGCCCTCGACGAGGCGCAGGACTACCACATCATGGTGGTGGACACGGACGAGCAGTGGGGGGGGGCGTGCGCCTTTTTGTGCGACACCTTCTTCGGGGTGTGCCCCGACATCCCGGAGTACCCGTGCGCGAGTGGGCCCCCTTCGCCGTGCGACCACACGCTGGGCGCCGGGGTCAACTACACCATGGGCTCCGACGCGCCCAACGTTCCGTGCAACTTCAGCACCGGGCTGCGCTTCATGGACAGCACCGAGCCCGACCTCACCGCGGCCTTTCAGTGCGCCGCCAAGGTGGGCAGCGACGGGGACGGCAGCGAGCGCCCCATGTCGGCGATGGTCGCGGCGCTCAGCCACGAGCTCGCGGCGCCCGGGGCCTGCAACGAGGGCTTCATCCGCCAGGACGCGATCCTGGTGGTGACCATCATCACCGACGAGGAAGATTCCGACAGCACGGGCATCCCCGAAGGATGGTTCGCGAACGTCGTGTCGTCGAAGCTCGGAGACGAGACGGCCATCGTGATGCTCGGGCTCATCAACGACACCGATGTTCCCCAGCCGGTCTGCCCGCCCGAGTCCCAGGATCCCGTCAAGCTGCGGACGTTCATCGACATGTTCCCCAACAGCATCCGCGGCAGCGTGTGCGAGGCGAGCTACAACGCCTTCTTCCAGCAGGCCGTCGATCTCATCGACACCACCTGCGACGAGTTCGTGCCTCCGGCGGGCTGAACGCAGGCCCCGAAGGATCGGGTGACCCCCGTCGTTCGGGGGCTTTCTCCGGCGTCGAGGCGCCGCCGCTTTGGCCTGGGGTCCGCGCGCCGCGGCAGGCTACTCGGCGGCGTCTTGCCGCACGTCGTCCAAGAGCGCGATCGCCAGAACCTCTTCGATCGAGCTCACGTAGTGGATCCGGATCTCCTGGAGAACGCGCTCGGGGATCTCGGGCTCGTCCTTGACGTTGCGTTTGGGGAGGATGACGTCGCGGATCCCCGCGCGGTGAGCCGCCAACACCTTCTCCCGCACGCCACCGATGGGGAGCACCTTCCCGCGCAGCGTGACCTCGCCGGTCATCGCCACGTCGGGGCGCACCGGTTTGCCGCTGAGGACCGAGACCACCGCCGTGGTCACCGTGACCCCTGCGCTGGGGCCGTCCTTGGGTACCGCCCCCTGCGGCACGTGGACGTGAATGTCGCGTCCACGCAAGAAGTGTCGATCGACGCCGAAGATCTCGGCGCGGCTTCGGACCAGGCTCAGCGCCGTCTCCCCCGACTCGCGCATCACCTCGCCCAGTCGACCCGTCAGGCGGATGCGGCCATCGCCGGGGGTGGTTGCCGCCTCGACGAACAGCAAGCGCCCCCCCGAGGGCGTCCAGCCCAGCCCGGTGACCACGCCGATGGGAGGCTCCTTTTCGATCATCTCCTCGTGGTACCGGGGGGGTCCGAGGATCCGCAGGACGTCGGCGGGCTCGATGCGGCTGCGCGCCGGGCCCCCCTCGGCGATCTCCATCGCGACGTCGCGCAGCAGCGCCTCGAGCTCGCGTTGCAGGTTGCGAACCCCCGACTCTCGCGTGTACCCGGCGATCACCTGCTCGATCACCTCGTCGGGGATCTCGGTGTCCGTGTCGAGCCCGTGCTCGCGGACCGCCCGCGGAACGAGGTGGTCCTTGGCGATCACGATCTTCTCTTCGGTGGTGTAGCCGCCGATCTCGATGATCTCCAGCCGGTCTCGCAACACGCCCGGGATGCGCCCGATGTCGTTGGCCGTGCAGATGAAGATCACCTGCGACAAGTCGTACGGCACGGCCAGGTAGTGATCCTCGAACGCGTCGTTCTGCTCGGGGTCGAGCGCCTCCAGCAACGCGCCGGCCGGATCCCCCCGCAAGTCCGGCGCCGCGAGCTTGTCGATCTCGTCCAGCACGAAGACCGGGTTGCTCGTGCCGGCCCGCTTCATGCCCAGGATGATCCGTCCGGGCAGTGACCCCACGTACGTCCGCCGGTGGCCCCGGATCTCCGCGTCGTCCCGGACGCCCCCCAGCGAGATCCGCACGAACTTGCGGCCCAACGTCTGCGCGATGCTCCGTCCGAGCGAAGTCTTGCCGACCCCCGGCGGCCCGGCCAAACACAGGATGGGCCCTCGCTTGCCGGGCGCGAGCTTGCGAACGCTCAGGTACTCGACGATGCGCTTCTTGACGCGCTCCAACCCGTAGTGCTCCGCTTCGAGGAGATCACGGGCTTTGGCGATGTCGAGGTGG
>CAZYSW010000235.1:0-8639 GCA_964650105.1 uncultured Nannocystaceae bacterium | reverse complement strand
GAATGAAGAGCACGAGTTGCCCGACGGGCATCGCCGAGTGGGCGCAGTAGTGGATGCGCTCGGCGTGGGTGCGGTAGCGGTGCTTGGTTAGATCCATGCGGAAGGCGGTCAGGAGCGCCTTGAGCGGACCGATGGGGATGTTGTGCCGCCGCACCGTGTCTCGCAGGGCGATGAACACCGGGTGCTGCACGTCGCGGTGGTAGCAGCTCTCGAGCAGGTGCTCCCACGCGGCCAGGGCCTGGCTGCGTCGGCCTTCGAAGCGCGGCTCGTCGGCGAAGTCGTCGGCCGTGCGAGCGAACGCGTAGATGGCCGCGACGTGAGGCCGCAGGTGCGCGGGCATGAACTTCGAGGCGACCGGGAAGTTCTCGTAGTGGGTGGCCGCCATCCGCTCGCACCAGCGATAGCCGGCCTCCACGGTCCACGGCCCCGGAGGTGCGCCGTCGGGGGGGGCGAACCCGTCGGCCTTGTCGTCGGTCGTGGGCTCGGGCGGTACGCAGTACAGTCTCGGTTCGGTGGCGCTGACCATGGGCTCGTCCCCTGGGAAGCTAACGGTTTTCGCGGCGCATGTCCTCCAAGAGCGCCGCTGCACGCTCGGCCTTGATCTCTCCGCAGGCGATCAGCCGCTGCGCGAGGTGTTCGACCTCGGATCCCTGGGCACCGACCCCGAGCGCGATGCTCCGGGCGTGCAGGGACATGTGGCCGCGCTGAATCCCTTCGGTGGCCAAAGCCCGCAGCGCGGCCAGGTTGGAGGCGAGCCCGGCGGCAGCCATGACCTGGCCCAGCTCGCTGCCGCTCGAGCACCCGAGGATTTCGAGCGCGAGGCGGCATACCGGGTGTACGCGGGTCGCTCCGCCCACCACGCCCACGGCCGTGGGCAAGCTCATCTGTCCCTCGAGATGGCCGTCCTCGCCGCGGCGCCAGATCGCCAGCGGGCGGTATCGACCATCCCGGGCGGCGTAGGCATGAGCACTGGCCTCCATGGCCCTCCAGTCGTTGCCGGTGGCCAGCACCACCGCGTCGACGCCGTTCATGATCCCCTTGTTGTGGGTGGCGGCGCGATAGGGGTCCAACTCGGCGAAGCGGGAGGCCGACACGATGCGATCCACCACGTCGGGACCCGAAAAACCCTTGCCCGCCAGGGCCTCGGGGGGCACGCGCACCGACACGTGAGAGCAACGGCGATCGGCCAGATTGCTGAGGATCCGCAGCCCCGCGGTCCACCCCGTCAGCGCCTCGAGCCGCGGCGCGACCGATTCGGCGACGGTGTTGAGCAGGTTGGCCCCCATCGCGTCCTTGCAGTCGACCAAGACGTGAACCACGACCATCGTGGGATCCACCACCCGGGCCTCGATCTCCCGGGCTCCTCCGCCGCGCTGCACCAGGCGGGGATGCGAGGCGTCGGCCAAGGCGAGCAGCTCGTCGCGGGCGGCGAGCACCGCCGCCTGCACCTGCTCGGCCGCGCCGGCCCCCTCGGCGGCCAGGAGCTGGACTTGCGCGATCATCCAGGGGGGATCGCTGTGGGCCGCGAAGCCCCCGCCCGCGCGGATCATCTTGGCGGCGTTGGACGCCGCGGCCACCACCGAGGCCTCCTCGACGCACATCGGGACCAAAAAGTCGCGGCCGTTGATCCGGAAGTTGGTCGCGATGGCCAGCGGGAGCTCGAGGGTGCCCACCACGTTCTCGATCATGTGGTTGGCCCGCTCGGCATCGAGGGCCCCCGCGTCGAGATCGCCGAGGCGTTCGGAGGGCAGCCCCGTGGCCTCGGCCACGGCCCGGCGGCGATCTTCGACGCTGAGCCGGAAGAAGCCCGCCAGGCGCGAGTTGGTGGGCACGCGGTCCTCGGGGCGCATGCCCTCGTCGGCCAGGCGGAGGTCCGACAGCAGCACGATGCCGCGTTCGCGACGGAGACGCTCGCCGAACCGGTCGATGTCGGCCGCCGAGGTGCCGAACACCACCACCAGATCCCCGCCGCCGGCACCGCTGGGCTTGGCCGCCAACCCGGCCTCGGCGGCCTCCCGCACGATGATCTCGATCGGGTCGGTCATGATGGGGGCGCCGCTGAGCTCGGCCAACATGCGCAGGCCACGGTTGTGCAGGGCCGTGGCCTCGACGATCACCCGCATGCCTTCGGTGGGGTCGTCGACGAACCCGGAGAACGCACGGTCGAACTCGGTCGCGGCCGAGCGCAGCACGGCGATGGCCTCGCGGTGGCTCTCCGGATGACGACCGGCGGCGGCCCGAATGGCTTCGAGAAACGAGCGCGTCACCGCGGGGGCTCCCGCGTCGACGAACGCCACCTGCAGCCAGCCGGGTCGTTCGACCCGGCTGGCCTTGCCCTCGCTGTAGCGGATCGTGCCTCCCAGCACCGCTGCGGCCACGTCTCCACCGCTGCCGCCACCGCCTTGCGCCTCGGCATGGGCCGCCAGCGCGAGGTTGAGGGCGTCGTCGCGAACCTCTTCGTGTCGCGGATCGAGCCCGGTGGCGGCGAGGTGGTAGCCCACCACCGCGGCGGCCACCGCCGCGCTCGAGCCCAGGCCCAGCTTGCGCTGGCCCATCGTGAAGCCACCGGTGTCGACGATCGGAGGCACGGAGAGCGGATCGACACCGCGGGCCTCCAGGTAGCTGGCCGCGCGAGCGTGGGCGCAGCGGACGACGGCCGAGGGCACCACGTGGGTCTCGGGGGGACAGGCGTGGGCCACCGCGCGGACGTCCACGGCGGCGACCAGGGCGGGGACGCCTTCGAGCACCGCGTACTCTCCGATGAGGAAGGCCTTGCCCGGAGCCGAGACCGGGATCGAGCCGTTCCCGCTCATGCCGGACCTCCGGTGGAAGGCTGGACCTCCACCCGCGCGTCGGGGCCGGGCTTGCTGACGCCGACCTGCTCGACCCCCGGGATGTCCTGCAAACGGGTTCGCAGGGCCTCGGCATGCGCCGCGGTCGTCAGCACCTTCACGTGGGGGCCCGCATCGATGGTCACGTAGCCGGGGATGCCGGCGGCCCGCGCCGCCCAGACGTCTCGGATCACGGTCACGGTGGTGCCGTTCCAGTACAGGATGGGCGGTCGGGTGGCCAGCATGCAGGCGTGCATCTTGAAGCAGCTGTGCTCGACGACCTCCCCGAGGGCCTCCAGATCGCGAGCCTGCAGCGCCTGCTCCGCCGCGTCGAGGTCCACCGCGGAGGTGTCGACCCAGGCCGGGAAATAGGGCGACGTGTCGCGCGACCGCTCCATTCCCGACGTCGACCCGACCGGCTTTCTGTCCCGCGTGGTCTGAACGACGACGAGGCGGAGGTCCCAGTGATCGGCGGTCTGGATCTGGCGTGCGATGCAGTCGGCGCCATCGGAGCGCGTGCCCCGATCCAGCCGGACGAAGCCGCCGAAGATGGACCGCGCGGCGCTGCCCGATCCGCGGCGCGCCAGCGCGGAGAGGGTGGTCGCGTCGAGGCGCAGGTCGAACGCCGCCGCCGCCGCGACGGTGAGCGCCGCGAAACCGCTCGCGGAGCTCGCCAACCCGGCCGCGGTCGGGAGGTGGTTGATCGACCGCACCCGGCACGGCGGTCGGGCGCCACCGAGGTCGCCGTGGGCCCACAGCCGATCGAGGTGCGCCCGCACCTTGTCCGCCGGGCCGCCGGAAATCGTCTCGCCGTCCAGCTCGAACACGTCGTCGGTCCCGGCGGCCGGCCCCACCTCGGTCTCGGTCCACAGGTCGTCGAGCGTCATCGACAGCGACCCGACGGCCGGGAGGTTGAGGTCGCGACCGTCGTCCTCGCGCTTCCCCCAGTACTTGACCAGGGCGATGTTGCTGTGGGCCGTTGCCTTGGCGGTCCTCATGGCAGCACGGACACGTGATGAGGTTGCAGACCGCGGCCCGTGAACGCCTCGAGGAGGGGCTCGGCGGGCTGCGGCGGCAGGGTTAGGATGCAACCACCGCCGCCGGCTCCGGTCAGCTTTGCGCCCAGGGCCCCGTGTGCACGTGCGACGGAGCACAGCTCATCGAGGATCGGCGATGAGACTCCGAGCGCCGACAACAGCCCGTGGGCGATGTCCATGATCTCGCCCAATTGGCGGAGATCATTGGATGAAATGGCATCGATGGCGGCGCCGACGGCGGTGCCCAGAAGGTCCAGGATGGGGCGCTGGAGCTTGGGCAATCGGTCGTGTCGCGCCCGCACCTTGGCGACCTGATCGGCCGTGCTGCGGGGCACACCGCTGGGGACGATGCACAGCGGAAGCGGGGCGCAAAGGGGGATCGGCTCCACGCCCTCGCCGCGGACGAAGCGGAGCACGCCCCCGCGAGCTGCGACCTCGCTGTCGATCCCGGAGGGCTGTCCGTGGAAGATCCGCTCGCCGGCCATCGAGGCCTCGACCACGGTGGCGAGGTCCGCCTCCGGGCCCAACGCCAGGCGAGCGACAGCGACGGTGAGCGCCGCCGACGATCCCAGCCCGGCGCGCGAGGGCAGACGGGTCTCGCCCTCGATCGACCAGCCGGTGATGGGGCCGTCGCAAAACGACAGCACCTCCAGCACCGCGGCGGCCACGGGGTGCTCTGCGCCCGGCTGGAGGCGAAGGTCGATCTCCCAGGCAGGGATGCGCAGCTCGAGGGGAGCGCGGCGATCGGACAGCGGGGTCGCGCGCAGGCGCAACGAGTCCGCCAGGCCCGCGGCGAGGGCCGGCGTGCCGTACACCACCGCGTGCTCGCCCACCACGATGACCTTGCCGCACGCCTGGGCAGAGGGGTGAAGCTCGGGGGTCATCCGGACCTCACCTCACTCCTCGTTCGGCGTCCAGCGGGCGAGGGTGGGCCCGAGGATCCGATCGGCCTTGCGGAACGCCTCGACGGTTCGCGACCCGGTCAACAGCATCACCGCGCGCACGGTGGCGACGACCCGTTGCAGGAACGCCTTGGCGCCCGCGTAGCCGCCTGCCTTGTGGGCCTTGAGCACCTGGGCGGCGATGCCTCCGGCCGTGGCCCCCAGCGCCACCGCTCGGGCGACGTCCAGCCCCGTGCGAAGCCCTCCGGTCGCCACGACGTCCAGGCCCAGCCCCTGCAGTTGCAGCACCGAGGCCGCGGTCGGAATGCCCCAGTCCCACAGCTCCTCGGCGACGTCCTTGTCGAGCGGGTCGACGGCGCGGTGGGCCTCGACCGCCACCCAGCTCGTGCCACCGGCCCCGCTGACGTCCACGGTGCGCACGCCGGTCTCGAGGATGCGGCGACCCATCGCACGCGACAGGCCGCAGCCCGTCTCCTTGGCCACGACCGGGATCGACAGCTCCTGCACGAGGCGCGCGAGGACCTCGAGCCCGCCGCGGAAGTCTCGATCCCCGCCGGGCTGAACGATCTCCATGGCGGGGTTGAGGTGGATGCACAGCGCGTCGGCCCCGACCTCGCCGCACAGATCGGCGATCTGCTGCGTGCTCATCTGACGCGCCTGCACCATGCCGAGGTTGCCCAGCAACAGCACGTCGGGGGCCACCTCGCGGACCTGGTAGGTCCAGGCGGTGTCGGGGCGCTCGAACATGGCGCGCTGCGATCCGAGACCGAAGCCGAGGCCGAGCTCGTCGGCCGCACGGGCGAGATCGCGGTTGATCTCGGCGGCCTTGTCGGTGCCGCCCGTCATCGCCGCGATGATCACGGGCGCGGCGAGCGTCTTGCCGAGCAGATCGACGCGCGCATCGACCTCGTCCGCGTGCATCTCCGGGAGCGCCTGATGGACGAGCTCCACTTCCTCGAGCAGCGTGGTCTTGTTGCGGAAGGCGACGTTGGGACCCGCGCACAGAGCGAGGTGGTCCTTTTTGCGCTGCGAAATATCCAGCCGATCCGCCATGTGGGCCGGGAGGTTTACCGATTGCACCCCGCGACGCCACCCGTCGGCGCACCGGGGGGCGTTTCGGGTCGCTCGACCCCGTCGGCGAGTCGTGGACGCGCGGGGCCGCAAACAGGCGCGGGGGCCGGGAGCCGTCGCCGCCGGCCACGGCCTCGTGATCGAGCGCACGGGCGCACCGTGCCGCGGATCGGTGCGCGTCCGTCGGCGAACGGCGACGCACTATGCTCGCTCGTGGTGACGGTGCGTGGACGCTTTGCGCCGAGCCCGACCGGGCGCATGCACCTCGGCAACGCCCGGACGGCACTGCTGGCCTGGTTGCAGGTGCGGGCCAGCGGCGGAGCCATGGTGATGCGGATCGAGGATCTGGATCCGGGGCGTTCGCGCAAGGCGTACGAGGCGTGCCTGCTCGACGACCTGCAGTGGTTGGGTCTCGACTGGGACGAGGGACCGGACGTGGGCGGACCGTACGGACCGTACCGGCAATCGGAACGCAGCGCGGTCTACCGCGACGCGCTCGATCGGCTCGACGTGTATCCGTGCACCTGCACGCGCCGCGAGGTTCGGGCCGCCACGTTCGCGCCGGCAGGCGCCGAGCCGGTGTACCCGGGCACCTGTCGCACCGGCGTGGCGCATCCGGATCGGCCCGAAGCGATCCGCTGGCGCGTGCCCGCGGGGATCGTCGCCTTCGAAGACGCCCTCGTGGGAGCGCGCGTCGAGGACGTGGCCAAGACGGCGGGAGACTTCGTGCTGCGACGAGGCGACGGCGCGTACGCCTATCAGCTCGCGGTGGTGGTCGACGACGCCGCCATGGGGATCACCCACGTGTTGCGCGGCGAGGACCTCCTCGACAGCACCGCCCGGCAGATCATGCTTCAGCGCGCGCTCGGTTACACGACGCCCAGCTACGTCCACGTTCCGTTGGTGCTCGGTCCCGACGGGGTCAAGCTCTCCAAACGACACGACGCGCCCGATCTGGCGGCGTTGCGCGACGGCGGCGTCGACCCGGGCCGCGTGATCGCCATGCTGGCGCGATCGCTGGGTCTGGTCGGCAGCGGCGTCCGAAGCGTCCGGGCCGAGGAGCTCGCGCGAGACTTCGACGTCGCGCGGCTGAAGGTCGCCACGCGAGCTCCCCTCGACCTGGCCTGCTTGCGGTAGCACGCGCCGCCGCGGCGGTCGGGGGTTGTCGGGGTTGCCCGCGGACGGGGCGGGACGCTAAGAAGGGCGTCCATGCACGTGCGCAGTGGTCATCGGAGGTGGCTGTGGGGCGCGGTGGTGCTTTCGCTCGGCGCTTGCCGGCCGATGGAGCGCACCGACGCACCGTCCAGGAGCGAGCCCGCCGGGTCGGCGGCGACCGGCCCCGGCGCATCGGAGGGGCTGGCGTATCCGCAGACGCGGCGGGTGGACCACGTCGACGTCTACCACGGGGTGAAGGTCGCCGATCCGTACCGCTGGCTGGAGGAGATCGATTCGCCCGAGACACGGGCGTGGATCGAGGCGCAAAACGACCTCACCTTCGGATACCTGGACCAGATCCCGCACCGCGAGGCGATTCGGCAGCGCTTGACGGCGCTGTGGGACTACGAGCGCTGGGGGGTGCCGAGCCGACACGGCGAGCGCTACGTCGTCACGCACAACGACGGGCTGCAGAACCAGGCGGTGCTGTACACGCTCGAGAGTCTCGACGCCGAGCCCAAGTTGCTGCTCGATCCGAACGCGCTGTCCGAGGACGGCACCGTGGCGCTCGCGGGGACCGCGTTCAGCGAGGACGGCAAGTGGATGGCGTACGGCGTGTCGGAATCGGGCTCGGACTGGGAGGTGTGGAAGATCCGCGACGTCGAGACTCGAACCGATCTGGAGGACGAGCTGCGGTGGGTCAAGTTCTCGAAGCCGAGCTGGCTCCCGGACGGCAGCGGGTACTTCTACGCCCGGTACGACGAGCCCAAAGGGGGCGCCGAGCTGCAGGAGCTCAACTACGACCAGAAGCTCTTCTTCCACCGCCGAGGGACCCCGCAGTCCGAGGACCGCTTGGTGTACCACCGCCCCGAGCACAAGGAATGGGGGTACGAGCCCCACGTCACCGAGGACGGGCGCTATCTGGTGATCGACGTGTCGGTGGGCACCGACCCGCGAACGAGCATCTTCTACCAGGATCTGAAGCAGAAGAATCCGAAGGTGGTCGAGCTCCTGCCGGGGTTCACCGCCCGCTACGAGTTCGTGGGCAACGACGGACCCGTCTTTTGGTTCTTCACCGACGCCGACGCGCCGCGCGGCCGACTGGTGGCGGTCGACATCCGCAAGCCGCAAAAGGAACGATGGAAGGAGATCATCCCCGAGGCCGCCGAGACGCTCGGCGGCGTGACGGTGGTGGGTGATCGGTTCGTGGCCCGCTACCTCGAGGACGCCAAGTCGCGGATCCGCATCTTCGACCTGAAGGGCAAGCACCAGCGCGACGTGGAGCTTCCCGGCATCGGTACGGCCGTGGGGTTTCGCGGCAAGCGGGCTCGATCGGAGACGTTCTATTCGTTCACCAGCTTCGCGACGCCCGGATCGATCTACCGCCTCGATCCCGCGACCGGGAAGTCGGAGCTCTTCAGGCAGCCCGAGCTGGCCTTCGACCCCGCCGACTTCCAGGTCGAGCAGGTGTTCTACGAGAGCGCCGACGGCACCAAGGTGCCCATGTTCATCGCCCACAAAAAGGGCCTGGAGCGTGACCGGAGCAACCCGACGTTCCTGTACGGCTACGGGGGGTTCAACATCTCGCTCACCCCGAGCTTCTCCCCGGCGCACCTGGCCTGGATGGAGATGGGCGGCGTGTT
>CAZYSW010000234.1:0-8649 GCA_964650105.1 uncultured Nannocystaceae bacterium | reverse complement strand
GTGCGCCTGGAACATCTCCTTCATCTTCGGCAGCACGACGATCCCCATGTACTCCTGGCGCTGCTTGAACGCCTTGTCGTGCCACGGCACGCCCGGAGCCCCCGGCTCGGTGTCCTCCGAACCGCCGGGGGACGTGGAACCGTCGCCGGACGCCGCGGCGGCATCGGACGCGGCCTGGGGTGGATTGGGCGGGGGCTGCTGGCCCTTGTCGCAGGCGAAGGAGAAGACGAGGAGGAGGGGAAGGGCTGTGCGGAGGGTCATGGAACGTCGCTTCCGGGCGGGGTTCGGTGGCCGGGTACGCCCCCGCCTGCCGCGTTGTTACGCGTTCGCTCTCGTTTTGCCAAGCGTCGGGCATCGTCGGGGGGCCCTGGCGCCGAGGCCGCGGTCGGCTGTCGCCGCCACGCGCCGATGCGGACCCTGGCGCTCGCCCAAAGTGGATGACGCCCCCCCGACGTGAGGCCGTCGCTCGGGGCGGGGATCGACCCTTCCTCGGACACGGGGTGGGTCGACCACTGACCTCGTTGATGGAGACACTTTCCCCGCCACGCGATGGCCACGCTCATGCTCGAAGGCGGGGGCCGATGTCCGAGTCATCCGGCACATCCTCGGGCACGTCGAGCTTTCGACGAGCGAGATCCATGCGCGGGTGTCTATCAACCACGCGAAGGTCGTCCACGAGATGACTCACCCGGGCGCGAAGGCGAGGCGACGGGGAAACACACGGCCCCCGGAACCCGCGGGCACCGAGGATGAGTTGCTCGCGGCCCTGGAAACCGCGGCCGGCGACGAGGACGACGCCAGGAGTATCTGAACCCCCTGGGTCGCCGGGGACAACCCCAAGGGCTATATTGGTCTCCGTCACCGCCGAAGCCGAGCGCCTCCTCGAAGCCGCCATGAAGCTGCCGGACGCCGAGCGCGCCGCGCTGGCCGCCATCCTGACGGACAGCATCGGTGACGGTTCCTCGCCGGCCGAGATCGAGGCCGCGTGGATCGCCGAGGCCAAGCGCCGGTTGGAGGACATCCGCTGTGGTAGGTCCAAGACCACCCCGTGGGAAGAAGTGCACCGCAAGCTCAGGGCGAAGCTCGACGGAGCACGCAACCGGCACGCATCCACGGGTTGAACTGTGCGCGTTGAACTCGGAGCCGAGGCCGAGGCCGAGGCCGAGCTAAACGAGGCCACCGATTGGTATCTCGTCGAAGGGCTGGACGACGGGGTCGACCGTGGGTGGGAACAGGCGGAGCGGTTCGTAAACGAGGTCGGGCGCGGTATGGAGCTCATCGCCGAGCGTCCCACGCTTGTACGCGGAGGTCGAGCCCGGATTTCGTCGACTCGTCCTCCGCGACTTCCCCTACTCGCTCGTCTGCACTGTCGAGTCCGACTGCGTCTTCGTTCTGGCCGTGATGCACGACAAGCGTCGGCCCGGGTACTGGCGGAGACGAGGCCGTTGAACTCGGGTCTCGCCGGCCCCCCATCGGGGTAGCCCGGGAACCTCGCCTAGGTAGTCGTTCCGGCTTCGGAATCCGCAAACGGTGGTCTGTACCCGCCGAGGTGCCCCTACGTCTATGATTTCGCCGCTGGGAATCCTCTACGAGGAGCATCACCCGTTCGGCACGACGGCATATCGGGCTGCGAACTCGAGCGTAGACGTGAGCGCGAAGCGGTCCAGGGACATCGGGAAGGAGCGGGACGAAGAGACGGAGCTGTATCACTGCGGTGCGAGGTACTTCGCGTGCTGGCTGGGAAGGTGGACGGCAGGGGATCCTATCGGGCTCGGGGATGGCGTGAACCGGTACGCGTACTCGCGGGGGAATCCGCTGGCCCCGTGCGGCGGGGCGGCGGGGTTCGGGGGTCGATCAGGGGGTGGTGGCGTCCACGATCGTGTCGGCGCCGCGGTGGAGCAGTGTCTCGGCGAGGGTTCGGCCGAGCTTGCTCGCGTCTTCGATGGATCCTTCGATGAGGTCCTCGAATATCGGGTCGCCGGTGGGGTGGACGACGAGGCCATGCACGCGCAGCCGGTGGTTGTCGAGCAGGACCGCGTGACAGCCGACCGGCACCGTACAACCAGCTTCGAGCCGAACCAAGAATGCGCGCTCGGCCGTGGCCTGGATGCGCGTCGTTCGATTCTCGAGCGGGGCGAGGATCGCCTGCATCCACGCGTCGTCGTCTCGACACTCGAGCGCGAGGATGCCCTGAGCCGGTGCGGGACAGAACCGAGGGGGATCGAGGTACTCGCTCACCGTGTCGCCGAGGCCAAGGCGATGCAGGCCGGCTGCGGCCAGGATGACGGCGTCCAGCTCGGCACCGACCTTGCGCAGACGGGTCGGCACGTTGCCGCGGATCGGCACGACCTCCACCTGGGGAGCGATGCGATGGACCAGCGCCCCCCGCCGCAGGCTCCCCGTCCCGACCTTGGCCCCCGGCGGGAGAGCGGCGAGCGCGTTGCCGTCCCGCGAGACCAGGGCATCCCGCGGATCTTCGCGCTCGGGGGTGCACGCGACGACGAGACCCGGGGGCAGCCGGGCGGGAAGGTCCTTCATGCTGTGCACCGCGAGGTCGATCTCTCCCTCGAGGAGCTTCTGCTCGATGGCCTTGACGAACAGGCCCTTGCCCCCCACCTCGTGCAGCGGCCGATCCTGGACGCGGTCGCCCTCGGTCGCGATGGTGACCAGCTCGACGACGAGGCGCTCGCCGTGGTGCGCTCGCAGGCGGTCGCGGACATGGTTGCTCTGCCACAGCGCGAGCTCGGAGCCGCGGGTGCCCAGACGAACGGGACGCGAGAGATCGAGGGTCATGACAGCTCGGGGGTCGGCAGCTTCGCCGGGTCGGGCAGGATCTCCCGCGGCGGCCGAGCATCCTCGTCCTCGGCCTCGCGTTCGGTCGCCGCGGCCCGAACCTCCAGCTCGAACAGGGCCGCCAGCGCCTGCGCGAGCCCGGGGCCGTCGAAGGGCCCCTCGGGTTGCTCGCTCGCCTTGCGCACGCTGGCCATGGGGCGGTGCAACAGCTTCTGCATGATGGAACGCCCCATCTTCTCCACCGCGCCGCGCTCCTCGTCCGACAACGACGGCAGGCGGGCCAGGGCGCGCTCGAGCTCGGCCTCGACGACCTGCCTCCCCCACGACTGTAGCTGCCCCAGGAGGGGGCCGATGGAGCGCGAGCGCATCCAGGTCAAAAAGGCGCGCACCTCTTCGTCGACCAGCGACTCGGCGAGCCGCGCCTCGTCGCGTCGGCTGCGGAGGTTGTCGTGCACGATCCCCTGCAAGTCGTCGACGTTGTACAGAAACACGTGATCCATGCGCCCGACCTTGGGCTCGACGTCGCGGGGCACGGCGATGTCGACCAGAAACAGCGGGCGCTGTCGTCGGGCCTTGAGTACTGGCTTGAGCAGCCGGCGATCGATGACCGGGAGCTTCGACCCGGTGCTGGTCACCACCACGTCGGCACGCACGAGCTGGTCCTCGAGCCGCTCCCAGGGCGCGTACCGGCCCCCGACCTTGTCGGCCAGCGCGCGACCTCGTGACTCGGAGCGGTTGACGACCGCGATGTCCGTGACCCCGGCGGCACGCAGGTGCAGGGCCGACTGCTCGGCCATTTCGCCCGCGCCGATCACGAGCACGGCCGATCGGCTGAGATCCCCGAAGATCGAGGTCGCCAGCTCGACGGCCACCGACGGGACGCTGGCGCCGCCGCGTGCGATGGCCGTCTCGGTGCGGACCCGCTTGGCGCTCTTGAAGGCCAGGCTCAGACAGCGGTCGAGAATCGGACCCACCGTTCCGCTCTCCTTGGCGCGCTGAAACGAGTCCTTGAGCTGGCCGAGGATCTGCGGCTCACCCACCACCATGCTGTCGAGCGACGCGGCCACCCGGAAGATGTGGCGAGCCGCATCTCCCGACGCACGCACGAAGAGGTGGTCGGCAAGTGCCGACGGGGCCACGCGTGACAGCTCGGCCATGGGCGCGAACAGTCGCGCCGCGTCCACGACGCGCTGGGGCACGACGCCGTACAGCTCCACCCGGTTGCAGGTGGACACGACCATCAGCTCGGACATGCCGGTCGAGGTCTTGACGTGCTCGAGCACCCGCACGTGATCGTCGTCGGGGACGGCCAGCCGCTCCCGCAGCTCGACGGGTGCGCTCCGATGATTGACACCGACGGCGACGAGCTCGCTCACAGCCGCACCCCGTACCAGATCACGATCAGGAGGATCGCGGTGAAGGCCAAGAGCGTGAGCCAGGCCGACCGTCGGCCACGGGTCCCCCACACTGCGCGCGCGACGAGGAGAGACACCGACGACAGCCACGCGGTGACGCCCGCGGCGATCTCGAAGGCGCGGCCGGCCAACATGTACGGACCGCCCGCCTGCATGACCCACAGCACGCCGGTCACGATGGCCAAGGTGAACACCGGCGTCACCAACAGCACGAGACGATGGTGCAGACGATCGAGCCCGGTCAGCGACATCGCGTCCGGCTTGCCGGGACGGAAACGCTTGGTGCGGAGCCTCCGCTCCATGACGAGATACAGCCCGGCGATGGCGGCCGCGAGCGTGAACCCGGCGAACCCGGCCGAGGCCAGGGCGACGTGTGCGGTCGCCATGCCGGTGCGCCCGGGCAACGGAGCCCCGCTGCCCAGCCCGCTGAACACGACCCCGAGGACGAGCCCGACCAGCCCGATGGGGGCCATCACCGCGCCGAGCGCCTGGAGGCGACGGCCACGGGCGATCGCGAGGTATCCCCCCACGGCGACCAAGGTCCCGAAGCTGGTGGCGAGAAAGATGTTCTTGAGCGGGTGGTCGCCTTCGATGCATTGCGCACCGATGGCGAAGAAGTGGAGGACTGCGGCCGCCGCGAGCAGCGGCTTGGCGAAACGGCTGAGGGCAAGCTCGCCTTCCTCTCGCTCGTCACGGGTTCTGTCGGCCCCGTAGGCGATCGAGGCGGCCCCGTACACCAGCGCCGCGGCGATGAAGAGGATCAGGGTCAAGCTCGCGGTTCCCGAGGGCAAGTGTGCCGCATCCGAACCGATCCGGCAGGCGAAGCGCCGAGCGCAGTCTCCGCACGATGCGCCGTGGGCCGCCTCTCGCGTTCACGCGACGATTCGAGGCGCCGTTTCGACGCGTACGTGGCCCGAATCGCCGGCGTGCGCCCCGACCGACGCTTCACCGGCGGCCCTGCGCGTGCCTGCGAACGGCCGGTCGCGAAGGCTCGTCGAGCTCGCCGGGCGATCGTGGTCGACGACGGTGCGATCGTACAGAAGCTTCGCTCACGTGATTTCCGCGGTGTCGGACCGGCGGCGGGACCTCGGGGCTCGACCCGTGCCGGGTCGTGTCGGGACCGGAAACGACGTCGCGGAGCGGCGCTAGCCAGCCGCGGCGCCTTCCGATCTCGCGGTCGAAGGCGGCGACGTCGATCCCTCCGCGCTCGCCCATCGCGAGGGCACCGTCGAGCGCCGGAACGGCTCGGCGTCGCGGGGGAGCGTCGAGTCTTTGCGGCGATGGCCCGGCCTGTAGCGCCTTCTCCGCGGAAGACGACGAACCTCCGCCCGCGATCTCGGCCCGGGCGCGATCGCGTCGGGGGGCGGTTCGGTGACTGAAAACACCGGCGGCCCCCACGACCTGTCCGCACCTTGCACTCTCGTCGCGGAACGTTCATCGTTCCGGCGCTTCGGTCCGGCCCCCGAGATCGTGCCGCCGAAGCCGACCGGAGCTTGTCCATGTCGTCGGAGACCGTTGCTCACATCAACGATGCGGACTTCCAGCAGGGCGTGCTCGAGGCCAAGCTGCCCGTGCTCGTCGACTTCTGGGCGGTGTGGTGCGGCCCGTGCCGTGCGATCTCGCCGCACCTCGAAGCGCTGGCCCGTGAGTACCGCGACCGGCTGCGCATCGTGAAGTTGAACATCGACGAGAACCAGCGCACGCCGATGACTTACCAGATCCGGTCGATTCCGACGCTGCTTCTGTTCAAGGAGGGCGCCGTCGTGGATCAACTCGTCGGCAACCCCGGCAGCAAGGCCAAGCTGGCCGAGTTCGTCGATCGCCACATCTGATCGACGCCGGTCCTCGCGCCCGGCCGAGGCGCGATCATCCGCGCGCTCGCCCCTGCGCGCCGAGATGGCCGCGCCGATCGTGTCTCGATCGCGGGTGGTGCGACGCGGGGCTCAGAACCGGAAGCTGACGCCCATGCCCTGGGCGTCCTTGCTCAGGACCGGGCCGACGCGAAGGTCGGAGATGGCACGCAGGCCCTTCTCCTGGCGGATGTACTCCTTCGCGTCGTGGCGATCCTGGAAGATGATGATCGCCAACACGCCGCCGAGCAGCACGGTGGTGCCGAGCATCACGTCGCCGATGATCGCCCGACGCCGCACGACCGATCCGGTGCGGCTCACCTCGGTCGCCAGCGCGTCGTACTCCGCCCCGTCGTGCACCTGGCAGTTGGGATTCCTCCGCGGGTCACAAGGCTCAACCGCGCCGAGGAACGAGTCGAGCTCGCTCTTGGCGTCGCGATAGGGCCCGTGCGCGGCCAGGGCGGCGCCGTAGAACGCCGCGCTGGCCACCCCGGCTCCGACCGTGAGCCCCAGCGCCACCCAGGCCCGCGGCTGCCAGTAGCCCCAGACGGGCCCGCGGCTGCACTTGGGACGAATGTCCTTGGGCTCCTCGCGGCTCTGTCGCTTGCGACGCGGCCCCTCGCGGCAGAAATCCTTGAAGTCCTTCTTGAGGTCGACCTCGATGTGCGAGGTGTCGATCACTGCGTCCTGTTGGGCCTGGGCGGCCTCGGCCTGGGCCTTCTCGATGGCCTCGCGCTCGGCCGCCAGCTCCTCGGGGGTCTTCTCGGGCTCGTCGAGCTCGGCGATGATCTTCTGCTCCGCCTCGGTGAGCGGCTCGGGCGGCGCGACGTGGTCCTGCAGCCGATTGGCGACCGCGTGCGGGAAGACGATCGGCACGATCAGATCGGCTTCGCCCAACAGCGACTCGAACACCTCGACGTCCTGGTTCTTGGCAATGTCGAACAGCACGACCCGGGCGCCGGCCGTGGGTCCGTCCGACACCGATCCGTAGACGATGAAGTCGGCCGCCGTCTTGGGGCTGCTGTTGAGCCACTTGCCGATCGCCTGCAAGCAGTCGGGGTTGGTGGCCTCTCCCCTGCACTTCACCCGCTTGGCGGCGTCCTCCAGCGTGATGGCGACGTTCTTGGTCGAGAAGTTCTTCTCGCCCAGCGCGGTGCGGATGTCCTCGCGCAGCTCTTGCCCCCGGTCGGCGCCCGAGAACCGCATCACCGCCACCGTCCGACCATCGGTGGCCGGCGCCGCCGCTTCCTTCTTGGCGGGCGCGGCCAGCAAGGGCATCGGGGACCAGGCGACCGCCGCCGCCACGGCCAGGCTCAGCACGCGGCGCGCAGGAGACATCATGCGAACGAGGGGCTTCATCGGTATCGACTCTGAAGGCGTGTGGGGATGCGCAAACCGCTCCCGCGGGCCGCGGCATCATAAACGACCTCGCGAGAGGCGCTCAAGCCGAGGATTCGCCGGCGTTGGACCCCGGGGGGGACCCACCACGCCGACGCGTGGAGACGGCCAGGGACAGCCCGGCGAGCGCAGCCGAGAGACCCGCGGCGGTGGTGAGCAAGACGAAGGGGTGCGGGGCCTCGGCCATCCGGAAGCTCTCCACGACGAGGGCCATCCCCAGCGCGGTCCAGGCGACGTGCACCAAGACGGCCGTTGCACGCGCGCCGCCCAGGCGCACGCGCGCGAGGCAGGCCAGGCCACTTTGCAGGACGAGACACAACCCGATCGCTCCGGGGACCAACGTGGCCGCACCCTCGGTCTTACGCGACACCACCAAGGCGGCAGCCACGAGCACCAGGCCCGCCAGCGGAGCCAGGCGCGCGAGCTTGCGCCCCCCGATCTCGGGCCAGGCGGCGTGGGTCAGGGCGCCGACCGTAGAAGACAGGGCGACGGCCATCGCCAAGAGGATCGCGACCCCGGTCGCAGCGATCGCGCCTTCGATCTCTCCGATCGACAGTCCCCACGTGCCGGCGAGCGTGTCCGCGAGGCCTTCCACCCACCGCGCCAGGGGCAACCCCTCGCCGATCCCCACGTGCGGGGTGACCCACGTCGACGCCGACAGGCCGCCCGCGACGAGCAGCGTGGCCACCAGCAGGGGGATCGGCACCAGCCGGCCCCATCGCGGTGAGCCCACGGATCCGGCGGGCGGGGGCGAGATCCGGGCGCCCAGACCGTGAAGGTCGGCGACGAGGACGAAAAGCGGGAGCCACGACACCCATCGCGCGTCGACGAGCGTCGAAACGCCGCGCGTCCAGGCGTCGACACGGGGCGACGCGTCACCGACGATCCACGCCAGGCAGAGAGCCACGATCGCCAGCGCGCAAGCGCCACCACCCACCTCGCGCACGCCACCGGCGAGGACGCCGGACGGCAGCGCGATCACGACGAGCACGATCCCGAGCACGATGAACGCGGTCCATCGCAGCTCGTCCGCCAGCCACGCCCGACCGGCCTCGTCGTCGCTGCGGGTGCGGCCCAGCCAGGTGGACAGTCCCAGGCGCTCGTTGCCGCGCCCCTCCGCGTATCCCGGCCAACGCCCCGTGACGCCCAGCCCCGCGCTGCCCTCCGACGCGTACTTGTCGGGGCACATGCGG
>CAZYSW010000233.1:0-8659 GCA_964650105.1 uncultured Nannocystaceae bacterium | reverse complement strand
GCACGACCGCCCGCGTCCCGTGGCCCCGCCGCTCCGGCCGATTCCGGCGGCGACGACCGCGCCGGCAACCAGTTGTCGGGCGACGAGGGCGGAGGGTTGGCCCACAACACCTGCAAGCGCCAGCCCAAGGGCGCGAAGTTCCGCATCACCCTGCCCAAGGAGGCGGAGCTCGAAGAGCTCGTCAACTGGATGATGAGCATCAGTTGCCAGAAGTTCATCTATGACCCCAAGCTGCGGGCCGGCAAGGTGACGGTGCTCTCGCCGGAGGCGATCACCGTGCAGGAGGCCTACGCGGCCTTCTACGCCGCGCTGGAGACCATGGGGCTGACCGTCGAGCCCTGGGGGGACTACTTCAAGATCGTCGAGACCACCGGCTCCGAGTCCAAGACCCTGCCGGTGTACGGCCCCGAAGGGCGGGCACCCGACAACGCCCGCTACATCACCCAGCTCTACCGCACCCGCGGAAACACGGCCGAGGTCGTCGATCTGATCACCAAGCTCAAGTCCAAGAACGGGAGCGTGCAGGCGGTCGGAGACCTCGTCATCATCACCGACACCGGCGCGAACGTCCGGCGAATGCTCCGGATCGTGCGCCAGATCGACGATCCGGATCTGAGCACCGCCGAGAAGATCTACTTCTTCCAGCTCGAGTACGCCGACGCCGACGAGGTCGCCGAGATGGTGCGGGAGATCTTCGGGGAGAAGACCCAGGCGGCGGCCCGCAACACCCGGCAGCCGCAGCAGCAACGCGGCCGCCGCGGGCAGGCGCAGGCCGGCGCCGCCGGGGCCGACGGCCAGCCGGGCTACTCTCGGGTGGTCGTCGACGATCGCAGCAACACCCTCATCATCGTCGCCGCGGCCGAGGACTACGAGGTCATTCGACGTCTCATCAAGCAGCTCGACGTGCCGCTGGCCGGCGGCGGTGGGCGCATCCACGTCTACAAGCTCAAGAACGCCGACCCCGAAGAGGTCGCCAACGTGCTCACGCAGCTCGGCTCGGGCGCGCAGCAGCAGCAGCAGCGGGGAGGGGGCCGCGGCCAGCAGCAGCAAAACGCCCCGCAAGGGCCCGCCTCGGCCGACCTGTTTTCCGGCGAGATCAAGGTCACGGCCGATCCCGCCACGCGCTCGTTGGTGATCTTGGCCTCCGCCAACGACTACGCGGCGTTGCGCCGGGTGATCGAGCAGCTCGACGAGGAGCGCAAGTCGATCTACATCGAGGTCTACCTCCTCGAGCTCAGCGTCAACAAGGTGCTGTCGGGCGGTGCGATGGGCCACTTCGGTGCCGATTTCGACACCAGCCAGGGGCAAGGGCTGGGCTTCGTGAGTTCGGCGCCCCAGGGGCCCAAGTCGACCTCGCTGGTGCTGCAGCCCGCGATCCTCAGCGGCATCGCGGCCGGTGTGATCGGCCCTCAGATCCAGGGGAGTGGTGCGCTGTTGGGCACCAGCCAGGACATCCCCGCCTTCGGCGTGATCATCCAGGCGCTGCAGGAGGATAGCGACGTCAACTTCGTGGCCGAGCCGCACCTGTACACCGCCGACAACCAAGAAGCCGTCATCGAGGTGGGCCGCAACGTGCCCACCCAGGGCGCGCTGTCCTTCCCGGGCGGAGGTCAGGGTGGGGGGCTCGTCCCCGTCCAGTCCATCCAGCGACAGGACGTCACCCTCAACGTCAAGCTCACGCCTCACGTCAACGACGAGCGCAACCTGACCCTCGACATCGAGCTCGAGAACAACGACATCGAGAGCATCAGCGAGACGCTGGGCGTGACCACCACCAAGCGGCGGCTCAAGCTCGACAAGGTCCGGGCGGTCGACGACATGCCCATCGTCCTGGGCGGGCTGATGCAGGAGGTGGAACGCGAGAGCACGCAGCAGGTGCCCGGCTTGGGGTCCATCCCGGTGCTGGGATGGCTGTTCAAGGCCAAGCGCCGCGACAAGGTCAAGGTCAACCTGCTCATGATCCTCGTGCCGCACATCCTCGAGACCCCCGACGACGCGCGTCGGATCCACGAGCGCCGCATGAAGGAGCGCCTCGAGTTCCTCGAACGCTACACCGCCTTCAAGCGACGCGACTTGGCGACCAACATCAACTACCGCAAGAAGTCCGGTCTCCTGGCGGCCCTCAACAAGGAGGCGGAACGTATGCGGGCGGAGGACGAGTTCCGCCGCGCCGCCGAGCTCGAGCTCGAGCGTCACGAGATCACCGGAGAGATCGGGCTGTCGCCCCGGCGGTTCGTGCCCGAGGAGGAGGACGGTGGCGCGGTGGGCGAACCCGCGACGGCCACGCAACCGGTGCCCTCCACGCCCCCACGGCCCAGGCCCCGGCAGCAGCGCACCCAGAACTGACCGAGGACCACCAGCGGAGCCCGACGATGGACATTCGAGCCGCCACAGCTTCCAGCGAGCCGCTCCTGCCCCCCGTGGGGACCCGCCCCGATCCGCGTCCGATCGGCGAGATCCTGCTGGAGATGGGGTTCGTACGGCCCGAGGCCCTGGAGGAGGCGTTGTCCGCCCAGCACCTCGAGGACGAGCGCGTCGGAGAGACGCTGGTGCGGCTCAAGCACGCCACCGAGTGGCAGGTGTGCCAGGCGCTGGCGCGCCAGTTCGGGCTGCCCTGTCTGGAGTCGGTCCCGGCCGAGCAGATCGACGACGAGCTGGTCGAGGACCTGCCCATCTCGTACGCGCGCAACAACATGGTCATCCCGCAGCGGCTGGTGCCCGAGGAGCACAAGCTGTACGTGCTCGCCGCCGATCCGCACCGGCTCCTCGATCTCGACGATCTCGGGCAGCTCTTCGACGTGGAGGTGGCCATCACCCTCATGCCGCCGTCGGCGGTCGGCGAGCTCATCAACACCGTCTACGCCAAGCGGGCCAAGGACGTCGATCTCGAGCGCAAGGACGAGGCGTTCGACGAGGAGGACGAGGACATCCTCCACGCCTCGGCGGAGGACGCGCCCATCATCCGTTTCGTGAACAGCCTGATCTTCAACGCGAGCAAGGAGAAGGCATCCGACATCCACATCGAGCCGGGAGACCGCGACATCGTGGTCCGCAACCGGGTCGACGGCGTGCTCCACGAGGTCAAACGCGCGCCCAAGGCCCACCTGCCGAGCATCGTCGCGCGCGTGAAGATCATGGCCGGTCTCAACATCGCCGAGAAGCGGCTGCCCCAGGACGGTCGCATTCGCCGGAAGATCGCAGGCAAGGAGGTCGACATGCGCGTCGCGACCGTGCCCACGGCGCACGGCGAGCGCATCACCATCCGTCTGCTCGACAAGTCGGCGATGGCCCTGTCCCTCGACAGCATCGGCATGGCGCCCGACCACCTCCGCATCATCAACGAGGTGATCCATCGTCCCCACGGGATCTTCCTGGTCACCGGCCCCACTGGGTCGGGCAAGACGACGACGCTGTACTCCTGCCTGTCGACCATCAACCGCCCCGATCTCAACATCCTCACCGTCGAGGATCCGGTGGAGTACCAGCTCCAGGGGATCAGCCAGGTCCAGGTCCAGCCCAAGATCGATCTGACCTTCGCGTCGGGGTTGCGCTCGTTTCTGCGCCACGATCCCGACGTCATCATGGTGGGCGAGATCCGCGACCTGGAGACGGCGGAGATCGCCATCCAGGCCTCGTTGACCGGTCACCTGGTGCTCTCCACGATCCACACCAACGACGCGGCCACCGGCATCACCCGCCTGGTGGACATGGGCGTGCAGCCGTTCTTGGTCGCGTCTTCGCTCGTCGCCTTGCAGGCCCAGCGCCTCATCCGGCGGGTGTGTCCCCACTGCGCCCGCCCCTACAAGCCGCTGCCCGACGAGCTCGAGGACATGAACATCGATCCCGACGCGTTCTTCGCGGGACGAATGCCGCTCAAGGCCCCGGTCCGGGACGAGAAGGGCAACGTGGTGCCCATCGAGGCGCCGCCGGGTCGCTCGCTGCCCCCGCCGGGCCACGTCTGGGAGGCCGGGGGGTGCGACCGCTGCGGCGGCACGGGCTACAGCGGTCGAACCGGCGTGTACGAGGTGCTCACCATCACCGAGGAGATCCGTCGGCTGGCCATCCGCAACGCCGACGCGAGCGAGATCAAGGCGTGCGCGATCGAGCAGGGGATGCGTACGCTGCGTGACGACGGCGCGCACAAGGTCCTCCAGGGGCTCAGCACCCTCGAGGAGGTCATCCGAGTCACCGCGGAGGAGGCTTGATGCCGGCGTACGCGTACACGGGCCTGACCAACAAGGGCAAGCAGATCCGCGGCATCCTCAGCGCGGACAACGTCGCCGCCCTCAAGGCCGCGCTCAAGCGCGAAGGCGTGTACCTGACGGGCGTCACCGAGACGACGGCCGCCGCGGCCGGAAGCGCCGCGGGCGGGCGGGAGATCGACCTGAGCAAGCTGCTCGACCGGGTCACCCCCAAGATGGTGGCCGACACCACCCGTCTCCTGGGAACTCTCCTGCACGCGGGGGTGACCCTGCCCGAATCACTCCGCGCGCTGACCGATCAGGTGGAGAGCCAGCGCTTCAAGGGAATCCTCAGCGACGTCGCCGACAAGGTGAACGAGGGTTCCTCGCTGGCCGACTCGATGGCGGCCTACCCCAAGATCTTCCCGGGCTTGTACATCAACATGATCCGCGCCGGAGAGGCTTCGGGCGCCCTGGAGACGGTGCTGTTTCGCCTGGCCGAGTTCATGGAGAAGCAGCTCGAGATCCGGAGCAAGGTGACCTCGGCCATGTTCTACCCGATCGTGCTTTCGGTGCTCGGCGCCGTGATCATCACCGTGCTGATGGTCGGCATCGTTCCGAAGATCACGTCGATGTTCACGGACATGAACGCTCAGCTCCCGTGGAACACGCGGCTGCTCATCTGGCTGTCGGAGACCATCACCAGCTACTGGTGGCTCATCATCCTCGCGGGCTTCGGCGTGGTTTGGCTGTTTCGCAAGTGGGTGGCCACCCCGTCGGGGCGCTGGGCGTGGGACCGCTTCCTCTTGAACCTCCCGGTGTTCGGCGAGCTGATCCGCAAGGTCTCGATCGCCCGCTTCGCCCGCACACTCTCCACCTTGCTGCAGAGCGGCGTCCAGCTCCTGCAGGCGCTGGAGATCGTCAAGAGCCTGCTCGGGAACGTCGTCCTCGAGAAGGTGGTGGGGCAGGCCAGAGACAACATCCGAGAGGGTCAGGGCATCGCGCCCGCGCTCAAGCAAAGCGGCGAGTTCCCACCGCTGGTCACCCACATGATCGCCGTCGGCGAACGTTCGGGGCAACTGGAGTCCATGCTCAGCGACGTCGCGGACGCCTACGACCGGGAGACCAACACCACCATTCAACGCTCCACGGCGCTGCTCGAGCCGCTCATGATCGTGGTCATGGGCGTCGCCGTGGGCTTCGTGATTTTCTCCATCATGCAACCCATCATGATGCTCACCGAGATGGCTGGGCAGACATAGCCCCCGATCAGAAGGACCAAGCGAGATGCAGATTCAAATCTTCCTCAACCGACTCGAAGATGGTTCCACCGTCGTTCGGCGTCCCTTGGCGCGGGCAGCGCGGCGCAGCCGCGGCATGACGCTCATCGAGATCATGGTCGTGGTGGCGATCATCGGCCTGGTGCTGGGCGGCGTGGGCGTGATGGCCTTCAACCAGTTCAAGAGCGCCCAGACCGACGCCGCCAAGAAGGACACCGTACAGATCCAGCAGGCCGTCGAGATCTACATGACGCAAAAGCGCGGCAAGTGCCCCAAGACGCTGCAGGATCTCAAGGCCAGCGGCGTGGCGGCGAAGGTCACCAAGGACCCCTGGGGCAACGACTATCAGATCAAGTGCCCCGGCGAGAAGACCAGCGTCGACGTGATCTCGGCCGGCCCCGACGGTCAGTTCGACACCGAGGACGACATCGCGAATTACCAGGACGAGGAGGGCGAAGCGTCCCAGAACGACTAGCGCCTCCTGTTTGGACGAGGACCGATGCGTACGCACCCCCATCGTGCCCGCCGAGCCCAGCGCGGGATGACGCTCATGGAGATCATGGTCGTCATGGGGGTGCTCGTGCTCATGGTCGGGTTGATCGTGATGGGCTTCGGCACCACACGTGCCGCGGAGATCACCCGTGCGGTCAACCAGATCGGAAACGTGGTGCGCTACGGGTACGACAAGGCGCGCGTCACCGGCGAGCACTATCGTCTGCTGATCGACCTCGACAAGAGCACGTTCACGCTGCAGGCGGGCGACGACAAGATGTACCTGCCCGCGACCGATCGCGACGGCAAGCTGATCGATTTCGACCAGAGCAAGGCCGAGGACCAGGAGGCCCGCGACAAGCGGGCCGAGGAGGCGTACAACCGCTCGCTTCAATCGCAGGTGTACGAACGCGGAGGGGCCGACGGCGAGTTGGGGGCGGATGCCTACAAGCCGGCACCGCGCAAGGTGCCGCGCCGCAAGCCCCCGCTGTGGGGCTCGTTCGAGGACGAGAACGCTCTCACCGGCCTGGTGGATCCGGTGGCGTTGCCCGAAGGCGTCAAGATCACGTCGGTGCGGACGGCCGACGACCTCCAGCCGATTCGCACCGGCGAGGCGTCGATCTACTTTTTCCCCCGCGGGTTGACCCAGAAGGCGCACATCCTCCTGGAGGACGAGGAGAGCGACACCCGGTACACGATCAAGCTGGAGCCGCTCACCGGGCGCGTGACCATCGTCGAGGGCCACGAGGAGCTGGTCCTGCCCGACGACCCCGACGACGAGGAGGACGCCCTCGGGCGTCGCCGTACCCGGAGGACTTTCTGATGGCGTGCGCGGGGAATCGACGCGGCGGCGGCGGGGGCTTCACCCTGTTGGAGGTGCTCTTGGCGGTCGCCATCCTGGCCATCTCGCTGACCTCGCTACTGTCGTCGCAGATGGCGGCCCTGCGGGCCACACGGTACGCGCGTGGGGTCTCGGTGGCCGCGTTCTTGGCCGAGTCCAAGCTCATCGACATCGAGTGGGAGCTCAGAAAGGACGGCTGGGGGGACAACGACAAGGAGTTCGAGGGGGACTTCTCCGAGGAAGGCTGGCCCGACGCCCGCTACACGTGCCTCGTCGACATGATCGAGCTCCCCGACTACACCGCGTTGCAGGCGGCCGTCGACGCGGCCGAGACCGACGGCTCCACGGAGAGCGTGCTAGGGGTCCAGGACGCCGAGGATCGAGCCTTCGACAGCCTGGGCATGGTGTGGCCGGTGGTGAAGGGCGCGGTGGAGCGTTCGATCCGCAAGGCGAGCTGCACCATCTACTGGAAGGACGGCAACATCGATCACGATTTCGAGGTCACGACCTTCTGGACCAATCCCCAGGCACTCACGGAGCTGCCGGGCATGGGTGGCGAGCAGGGCGAAGAAGACGACGTGCGCGGCGGGGGGGCCGGTGGCGGTGGCGGTTCGACCGGGCGGGGAGGCGCAGGCGGTCGGACGCCTTCGGGACGCGGCGGTATCGGGGGAGCCGGCGGCCCCGTGACGCCTCCGGGCGCCCGCGGGGGAGGGAGAGGCTGATGTCGGTGCGCGCGCAACGAGGTCTCACCCTCATCGAGGTCATGATCTCCTTCGCCGTCCTGGGGATGATGGTCATCTCCGTGTGGAGCAGCTTCAAGGGCACCATGAAGGGCATGGAGACGAGCGAGGAGATCCAAGACCGCTACGCCATCGTGCGCAACGGCGTGGCCCGGATCACCTCGGAGCTCTCGATGGCCTACCTCTCCCACAACCGGCCGCTCGACGACCTCAAGCACTACACCCTGTTCGAGGGCCGGGACTCGTTCGAGACCGACAGCGTGACCTTCTCCGCGTTCGCGCATCAGCGCGTCCGCAAGGACTCCAACGAGAGCGATCAGTCGGTGATCCAGTACTTCGTCATGCAGGATCCCGACAATCCCAGGCGTACGCACCTGTACCGGCGCGAGTCCCGTCGCCTGACCGGCGACAAGCCCGAGGACATGGAGCAGTTCTACCCCGCGTACGTCCTCATCGAAGACGTGGTCTCGTTCGACGTGAAGTACTGGGACAACCGCAACCTCGAGTGGCTCGACGAGTGGCGGACGATGCAGCTCGACATGCAAGCCGACCGCCTCCCCGAGCGGGTGAAGCTCAAGATCGGCGTTCGAGACGGAGACGACATCGTCTACGTCACCGCGCAGGCGATCCTGCCCATGCAGGAGCGCATCGACCTGGGGAAGAACTGACCGATGACCCACCCCGAGCACCCCGTCGACCCGCCCCGGACGGACGCCCCCCCGACGGCCCCGGCCGCACCGCGCCGTGGTCGTCGCGCCGCGCGTCGGGCTCAGGCCGGCAGCCCCGGCGTGGCGGTGCTCATCGTGGTCACCTGCCTGGCCGTGCTGGCCCCGTTCACGCTCAGCTTCAACTACCAGGCCCGCGTCGACTACCAGTCCGCGATCAACATCCGCGACGAGGTCGCGGCCCGCAACATCCAGCGGGGGGCGATGCAACTCTCGCTGCTGCTGTTCGACATCAAGCGGTTGGTCTTCAATCAGAAGCAGTTCCGCGACTTCATGGGCACCATGGACATCACCCAGGTCGCCCCCTACCTCATGTCGGTGTTCGGGACCGAGGACGGGGCCGAGGGACTGGGCGCGCTGGTGGGCATCGACACCTCCGCGCTGGGCGACCTGGCCATCA
>CAZYSW010000232.1:0-8676 GCA_964650105.1 uncultured Nannocystaceae bacterium | reverse complement strand
GGCCGCGGGCACGCCACGCGAGCGCGCGCCGTGATCGGTGCGCTGCGACGCGACGGCCACCGGGTTCGGGTGTTCGCGGGACCGGACGCGTACCCGCTGCTGCGCGAGGTGGAGGCGGACGCGGTGGCGCGAGTCGAGTCGCTGCGTCCGGCCGTCTCGTGGTCGGGGCTGCGGCTTCTGGCCCGGCGCACGCTCACCGACCGTGAGCGGCTCCGGCACGACGGCGTCGCGCTGGTGGTCTCCGACGGAGATCTGCCCTCGCTGGTAGCGGCGCGTCTGTGCGGCGTTCCGTCCATCGCGGTGGGGCACGGTCTGGTCTTCGGTGAATGCGTGCGCCCGCACGGGCTTCCGCGCCAGCCCTGGCTTCGCGAGGCGCTCAAAGCTCGTGCCTCGAGTGCGTTCGCAACCGCGAAGGTGGCCGTCAACTTCGTGCCCCTGGTACCGGCCGACCCGCGGGTCGTGGTCGCTCGCTCGCCGCTGGAGCCCGATCTCCCGCGGCGCGAGGCCACGGACGACGGGCGAGTGATCTGCTACTTTCGCGACGGAGCGCCGGCGGTGGTGGAGGCGTTGAGGACGCGAGGGTATCGGCCCGTCTTGTTCACCGCGCGCGCCGAGGAACACGCCGAGCCCGACGTGCGACCACTCGCGCGGGGTCCGTTCGTGGCCGCGTTGGCGCGCGCGCGGGCGGTCGTCGCCTCGGCGGGCAGCCAACTCATCGCCGAGTGCGTGGCGCTGCGCGTTCCGTTGTTCGCCCTGTATCGCGAAGACGACGACGAGCAGCGGCTGAACGTCGCCATGCTTCGGGACGCGCGCCTGGGCGACGGCTGCGCCCTTGAGCGCTTCGATCCCGAGGTGCTCGACGCCTTTTTGCGGGCGAGCGTCGAGCCGCCGGCCTTGCGGTGGGACGCTCCCGATGCGGGGGAGGCGGTTCGGGATCTGTGCGCCCGCTTGCTCGGGAACGCGGCATCATGAGGCCGGTGCCCGATCCCGGCCTGTGGCAAGCGCTGGCGCGCCTCATCCATCGCCGACCGTTTACGATCCTGGGGATCGCCGTCGCGCTGGCGGTCGTCGCGGTGCTCGGGGCCTCGCGGTTGCGCGTCGACGCCGAGCTGCGCCGCCTGCTTCCCGACCACTTCCCCAGCGTCTCCCGGCTGGACGAGGCGTCGGCGCGTCTGGGCCACCAAGACGACCTGTTCGTCACGATTCGGTCGCCGTCCCGCGACGCGAACATCGCGTTCGGGAACGCGATCGCGCAGGGCCTGCAGGCACGACCGGACATTCGGTACGTCCTGTTCCACCACGACTTCTCGTTCTTCGAGGAGCACGCCCTGCTGTACGCCTCGCTGGAGGACTTGCTCGAGCTGCGTCGCCGCATCATCGAGCGTATCCGCGACGAGGTGCGCAAGGCGGCCTTCGGTGATTTCGCGCTGTTGAGCGAGCAGGAGCGTGA
Source organism: uncultured Nannocystaceae bacterium (assembly GCA_964650105.1). Taxonomy (GTDB): domain Bacteria; phylum Myxococcota_A; class Polyangia; order Nannocystales; family Nannocystaceae; genus CAZYSW01. The sequence goes on along the minus strand of CAZYSW010000232.1, from coordinate 7,226 downwards.
GCGCAAGGCGAAGGATCCGGAGGCCAGCCTCGGCCTGTCCAAGGACGAGGTGCGGGAGCGTTACGGCCTCGACAGCAAGCAGCGCGAGTACCTGGAGGCCGAAGACGGCGCGCTGATGGTGGTCAAGGCCCGACCGACGCGCCCGAGCACGGACATCGCGTTCTCCCGCGAGCTCGGGGCTGCGGTGCGGTCACTCGTCGAGACGACCGATCCCGCGAAGTTCCACCCCGAGATGACGGTGGAGATCAACGGCGCCTACGCTCAGCATACCGGCCGGGTGCGGACGCTGCAGGACGACGTCGTCGGGGGAAGCCTGGCGGCGCTGTCGGCCCTGCTGCTCACCATCGCACTGTACTTCCGCAGCGCCCGCGCCATCGTGCTGGTGATGCTGCCGCTGCTGGTCGCGACGACGGGGGCGTTGGCGTTCGCGTGGGCCGCGTTCGAGGCCCTGAACCTGGTGAGCGCCTTCATCTTCGCCGTGCTCTTGGGGTTGGGGATCGACTTCGGAATCCACGTCTTGTCGCGCTACCGTCACGAGCGGGGCCGCGGCCAGGCTCCGGCGCTGGCGTTCGCCACCACGTTCGCGACCACCGGGAAGACGACCGCTGCCGGAGCGGTCAGCACCGCGCTGGCGTTCGCCGTGCTGGTGGTGGCCGACTTCCAGGGCTTCGCCCAGTTCGGCGTGGTCGCGGGGTTCGGGGTCATGTTGGCGCTGGTCGGGTCGCTGGTGGTGATGCCGGCGCTCACGCTCGCGCTCGACCGGCTGCGAGCGTGGAAGGCCCACCCTCCCGTCGCGCCCGAGCGTCGGCCCGGTGCCGACCCCCGGCCGCCCGGGCGGCCGCGCGTGCTGTCGTACGTGCTCGTCGGCGCGGGGATCGCCTTCGCCGCGTGGTCGGTCGCCCAACTCGACGAGATCGAGTTCGAGTACGACCTCGACGCGCTCGGTCCGGTGAAGCCTCCCCGCGAAGGGCCACAGCCCAAGACCTACCGCGATGCGGTGGGCAAGACCCAGACCCTGGCGCCGGCCATGGTCCTGGCCGAAAGCCCGGCCCAGGTCGAGGCCGTCCAGCGCCAGCTCGAGGCCTTGTTGGCGATGACGCCCGAGCAGGTGGCCGCGTTCGACCCTCTGCACCCGCCGGTGTCCGAGCAAAAGGCGTCCGCCGATCGCTCGAGCGAGGCGGACGCGAAGGCGGGGGGCGATGCGGCGGGTGACGATCGGGGCGACGAGCTCGACGCGTTCGCCGAAGACGGGGACGAGCTCGACGAGCTCGACGCGTTCTCCGAAGATGGGGACGAGCTCGACGACTTCGAGGACGAGGACCTCGAGGACCCGCGCTTCGTCGAGCTCGAGCGCAAGGCCAGGGCCGAATCGCTCGTGGATCCGGCGACGGCGGTCCAACTCGGGCAGTACGGTCTCGAGCGTCTGCAGGTGATGGACGACCGCCTCCGTGGCGTGTTCTCGATCTTCGCGTTCGTGCCCCGCCACCAGCCCGAGAAGCTGGCCGTCATCGCCGACATCCGTGCGCGTATCGACGCCAAGCGCGACGCGCTGTCGGACGAGACGCGCGCGCAGGTCGACGAATGGTCCCGGTACCTGAAGGTCGACCGCCCCATCGGCCCCGAGGACCTACCCTCGTGGATCACCGATCAGTTCCGCGACGACACCGGGCGCATCGGGAACTTCGCCGTGGTGTGGACCGGCGGATCGAAGGCCGACTACCGCAATTCGCGGCGGATCTACGATGGGTTCGGCCGCATGATCACGTCCGACGGGGAGGTTCCCGTGGCCGCCGACTTCTTCGTCATCCCGGAGATCTTCGAGGCCATTCGCAACGACGGCCCGGTCGTCCTGGCCCTGTCCGCAGCGGTCATGGTGCTGACGGCCGTCGTGCTCCTACGGACCGTCACGGGCGTGATCATGGTGGTGTGCACCCTGCTCATGTCGCTGGCCTGGCTCGGGGGCGCCATGGTGCTCCTGGGATGGAAGCTCAACTTCTTCAACGTGATCATCCTCCCCCTGCTGATCGGCATGGGGCAAGACGCTTCGCTGCACATCTACGAGCGAGCCCGCGAGGAGGCCCACCAGAGGATGACGGTGGTCCTGCGCGAGACGGGTGGGGCGGTGTTCATCTCCACGCTGACGACCATCTGGGGCTTTTCGGGCATCCTGTTCGCCAACCACCGCGGCCTTCACTCCATGGCCTGGATGGCGGTGCTGGGGTTGACCCTGACGTTCTTGGGGTCGGTGGTCGTGTTGCCGGCGATGCTCGACGTATTTCGCCGACGAACGCGCTCCTGAGGCACGACGGTCGAGAAAGGCCGGGGCCGCATCCCCCCGGCGGCCGAGCCACGCATCGGCTCCGGCCGCCGCGGGTACGCGTCACATGAAGGTTCCGCCCAGGTGGAACCCGAAGATCACCTGGTGGACCGGGACGACCCGCATCTGATCGTCGTCATCGACGCACAGGGTCACGTCTCCGCGCTCCTGGCACATCTTCTGGTGCGCGTTGAGCAGGATGTCGGCCTTGGCCCCGATGAAGATGTGCTTGGTGACGAAGAAGTCGATGGTCGGGGCGATCTTGAAGGAGAACCCTTGCGAGTAGTCCTTCGCGTCGCCGTCGCGCAAGAAGACCTGCCGCGACCAGCCCGGGCCCAGGCCCAGGCCGAAGTCGAAGCGCCAGACCGGCAGGATGGGGCGGACCTCGGCGTATACCGAGTGCTGCCAGGCGATGTCGTACTCGCGGCCGCCCACCACGTCGTAGTCGGGGTCGAGCAGACCGAAGTTGTACTGCCCCCCCAAGAAGACGAAGGGGTTGAAGCGGTACCCGAGCTCGACGCCCATGCCGAACGAGGGGTTCGTCGCGCCGCTGATGTCCACACCGTTGACGTTGACGTCGTCGCTGTCGCAATCCGCACGCCCGGGCATACACGCCGAGCCGCCGAGCGTCAGACCCCACTGGCCGCCTTTCCGGTCGTAGTCGGTCCACCAATCCTCGTTGCCGTAGTAGACGCGGGGACGCTCCTCCCGCTCGTAGCTTCGCCGTCGCTCGTCGCGGTGATGGGCGTAGTAGGGGTCGTCCTCGTACGTGCGCGGCTGCTTGGCCTCGGCCTGAGCTCGTGGGACCCAGCCGAACGTCGCCGTCAGCAGCCCCCCGGCGAGGGCGACGAGCGGCACGTGGGTTCGAATCGGCATCTTCATGAATCGTCCTCCCGCATGTCGGCTTGGTGTGCCGTGCGATGACGCCCTACGACAGGCGATGACCGATGCCCGCCCGCATGCCCATCGAACCTTTCGGGAGCGCGGCCGCAGTCGATCTGCCGAGGGGCCGCCGCCTCGGTCGAAAGCGATAACGGCGGTCGCCGACTCCCACGCGCCCTTCTCTTTCCCGGACCGTGACGCCCCGGTGCCTCGTGTCGACCGACGGGGCCGCCGCGGGGATCCACCCGCACCACGGTGGCGCCGCGGGCGTCCCGGGACTCACGGCCCGGGGAGCCGACGACCCTCGGCGCCGTTCACGACGGTTCGGAGCCCCGCCGAACGGTGGGCAGCCTCACATCTTGCGGGTTCTTGGAGCTTCGGGGCGCGTGGGCGTAACGAGGAGCGGGTGCGAAATCGTTCTCATGTGAGTCTCCTCGCGGGGCCGAGTCGATCGTGTGGGCCGGACAGGCAACCAAACGGACGCTCGTGCGACCACCGTGGGCGAGCCGCTCCAGGGCGGAATTTTCGGTCCTCGCGCCCCCTCGCTCCTTCGTTCCGCAGCCCCAACGCTCAGGTTTCGCCATGACGACCGACCTCCAGCGCATCGACCTGCACGTGCACTCCAAGTACGCGGGCCGCTTCAAGCTCTTCGTCCTCAACTCCCTCGAGGTCGAGGAGTGCTACACGGAGCCGCAGGCGCTGTACGAGGCGCTCATGGCACGAGGCATGACCATGGTCACCATCACCGACCATGACGCCATCGAGGGGTGCCTCGAAATCGCCCATCACGGACCCCACGTCTTCATCTCCGAAGAGGTCTCGGCGCGGTTTCCGGAGAACGGCTGCATCGTTCACGTGCTCTGCTACGGGATCACCGAGGCGCAGCACGTCGAGCTGCAGAAGCTCCGCTACAACATCTACGATCTGGTCGCGTACATCCGCCGCGAAGGGATCCTCCACAGCCTCGCGCATCCCTTCTCGCCGGTGAATCAGCGCCTCACGCCCGATCTGCTGCGCAAGTCGTTGCTCCTCTTCGACACCCTGGAGGTGATCAACGGGCAGAAGGATCCCGGCCATGCTCGCTTCGTTCGCGAGGTGATCGCGAAAGTCGACCGCAAGGTGCTCGAGGCGTGGAGCAACCGGTACGGTATCGAGGTGGACCTCGATCGCCGCTGGAGGATCACCGCGGGCTCGGACGATCACTCCGGCGTCACCATGGCACGCGCCTACACCGAGTTCCGTGGCGAGCCCACCTTGGCCGCGCTGGAGGCCGCGATCCGGGGCGGTCACGTGGAGGTGGCAGGGTTCGACAAGACCTGCAAGAGCTACGCGCACACGGCCTACGTGGGCACCGTCAACTACTTCAAGCACAGCCACCGCCGGGGCTCGCGTCAGACGTACATGCAGCTTCTGGACCTGGTCGGGGGCGGGGAACTGCCCGACGACCTGGAGAGCTTGCCGCCGGTGTTGCAACGCATGGTCCCCGCGGCGATGGAGACGCTCGCCGAGGCCGAGAGCCTTCCGAGCCCCAAACGGATTCGGGCCGAGGGGCATCGCCCCGAGATTCACGACGAGATCTACGATCTGATCCAGCGCGCGCTCTTGCGGTCGTTTCGTCGGTCGTTCGAGCAGATCCGGACCAGCGTGGAGACCATGGATCCGGAACCCATCATCGACGAGCTGCCGACGCTCATCCGGCTGGCTCTCTTCAACCTGCCGTACTACTTCGGGTTTCGGTTCTACTACGGCGAGCGCCGGCGCGGGCGTGCGCTCTACGACAGCCTGGAGCTGGAGGATCCCATCGGCTACGACAAGCGGGTCGCGATCTTCTGCGACACGCTCGACAACGTGGACGGCGTCAGCATCGGCTTGCGTCGGCTGGCCCGAGAGCTGCGCGACGACGGCAAGAACGTGTACCTGTGCGGCGTGGACCTCAACAATGCCGTGCAGGCCGAGGACGGGCCCGAGGTGGTCCGTTTTCCGTCCATCGGCACCATCCCCCTGATGGGGTACGAGAGCTACACGCTCGGTTGGCCCAGTCTCCTCGACATGCTGCGCTGGCTGGACGAGAAGGAAATCGACCTGATGGTCGTCACCACACCCGGCCCGGTGGGGTTGGTGGCCATGCTCGCCGCGCGCATGCTCGGGATCCCGATCGTCGGCCAGTACCACACCAACGTGCCCGAATACGCGTTCCGCATCATCGGCGACCGGACCATCGGTCGGATCGTCAAGGGATACGTGAGCTGGTTCTACAACCAGATGAACGAGGTCGTGGTGCCCACCTACGCGACGCGGGAGATCGTGGCCGAGACCGGCGTCCCGAGCCATCGCATTCAGGTCATCGGGCGCGGCGTCGATGCCGAGAAGTTCCACCCCCGCCATCGGGACCCGAGCTTCTGGCCGGCGCGGGGGGTGCAGGGCCGAAACACGCTGCTGTACGTCGGCCGCGTCTCGGTGGAGAAGAACCTCCCGTTCTTGTGCGACGTGTTCCGGACGCTGGTCGACCAGAACGCGCCGGTCGAGTTGGCCGTGGTCGGTGACGGGCCCTGGTTGGAGGAGATGAAGCAGAAGCTCGAGGGGTACCCGGTGGTGTTCACGGGTTATCTGGAGGGCACGGAGCTGGCGGCCGCGTTCGCGTCGGCCGATCTGTTCGTGTTCCCGTCGACCACCGACACGTTCGGCAACGTGGTGCTCGAGTCTCTGGCCTCGGGGCTCCCGGCCCTCGTCAGCGATCTGGGCGGCCCGTCCGAGATCGTGCACCACAACGAGACCGGGCTGGTGCTTCCCTCCAGCGACATGGGGCGATGGTGCGAGGCGATCCGGACCTCGATCGGCGATCCCGAACGCCGGGCGCGGATGCGGAAGCTCGCGCGCGAGTACGCCGAGGAGTGCACGTTCGAGCGGGCGCGTACCGACACCTGGAGCTTTTACGCCAAGCACATCGACGCGTTCCGGGCGTCGATCCGCAACGACATCCGTTGACGGCTTGCGCCGAGCGCCGCCACGCACCCGACCGAGCGGTTGTGTCGGACCGGTCGGTGGGCGGTGCGTTGCCGCCCGCCGGTGCGCGAGGGCCAGGGAATTTGACGGGGCGCCTGCCCCGGACCACCCTCGATCGCAGGGTGTCGAGCGTCGCTCACGTCGCGCTGGCGTCGTCGATGGTGGTCGGGTTGGCCTGCAGGGCTGCAGGACCGGCCATGGATCGGCCCCCCGACTCGACGCCCCGGTCGGAAGCCGTCGCGACCGGGGAGCCGACCCCCGCCGCGGCGTCGCCCGACCGGGAGCCCGCGTCGCCGCCTCGGCCCGTACGCACCGAAGAGACCGACGCGGCTCATGCCGCGGCTGCGGCGAGTATCGGCGTCGAGCCCCTGCCGCCGTTGCGGTCGCCGGGGGGCGCGTCCGCGCTCGACCTCCCCGGACGGTTCGTCGCCGTGGTCGGGCCCAAGGACGCGCCACCGCTCGACCGGTTCCACGCCGCCTTGCGGCGGCTGGCGGAGGGGCGCGACGAGGACGGCAAAGTTCGGGTGGCGATGTACGGCGCATCGGGTACGGCGGCCGACCTCGCCACGGGGTATCTGCGGACGTACCTCCAGACGCGCTTCGGCGACGGGGGCGTGGGCTTCGTGCCCCTGGTACCGCTGTCGCGGTGGTATCGGCACAACGAGGTCGTGGTGGAGGCGTCCCGCGGCTGGACCAAAGAGCACGCCCAGCTCGGCGCCGCGCGAAAGGACGGGTACTACGGCCTGCTCGGCGCGTCGTTCGCCACCACGGGCAAGAAGCGGTGGGCCGCGGTGTCGCCCCGCAAGGGGCGGCACAGATCGATCGTGGCGTTCGAGATCTGGTACCTCGCGCAGCCGGGCGGCGGCAGCTTCCACGTGGAGGTCGACGGGCGAAGACAGGGCGTCGTCGAGACGGCGGCTTTGCAGCACGGGCCCGGATATCACCGCATCGAGGTCACGCCGGACCCACACGCGTTGCGTATCGAGACCCTGGGGGACGGCGAGGTGCGGTTGTTCGGTGCGGT
>CAZYSW010000231.1:0-8680 GCA_964650105.1 uncultured Nannocystaceae bacterium | reverse complement strand
AATGTCGTCCAGAGCTTCGTGAAACTGTGTCCGACCCAGGCTGACGCGGGAACCCGCCTCGGCGACGGGTGTCTGCCAGCCGCCGGCGAGATCGACGGCGGCCAGCGTGGTCACCACACCGAGTGCAAAGCTACTCGCAGCAATTCGCGCCCGGCCCGGCCCGATCACGACTTTCATCGTGAAGTACCATGCCCGCGGAATCCAGCCCCGACATGATCACCGCAAAGAGTCCCGAACGAACCGCCACTCCCCGCTTCCGTGCTCGTCGTCAGACCCTCGTGGGTCTGGCGGTCGGCCTGGGTCTCGGGCTCGCCGGCTGCAAGGACGACGAGCAAGCACCCGCCACCGAGGACCCTCCGGCGCAGGGGAGTGCTTCGCCCGCCGGGGCCGAAGACGGCGCCGCTCGGAGCGACGCGAAGCCGACGACCGCGGCTCCCGGTACGCCCGCCGCCGACGCGATCACGCCCGCTTCGCAGCTTCAACGCAGCGACGTTCTCGGTCACGTGTTGCTCGGTCACCCCGGCACCTTCTTGGAGGAGATCAAGAATCAGGCCGCGCCCAAGAGCGCGGCCGGTTTCTTGAACGAGCAAACGCTGCGCATGATGGCGGGCGCTCAGCTCGGCTCGCGGTCGGGCATCGCCTCCAACATCGAGCTGGACAAGCCGCTCGGGTGCGTGCTGGTCGACATCGCCACCGCCGATTTTCCGACCGCTTGCGTGATCGGATACAAGGGCGGCGCCGAGGCGGCGATCGCCGATCTGGGCAACGAGGGCAAGGCCGCCGATGCGGGGGGCCACAAGGCCAAGTACTCGGCCGGAGGCACCGACGTGTTCATCGACGAGTTCGATGGGCGCGTGGTGGTGAGCAACCACCCCGACGCCTTCGCCAAGGCGCAGGCGTACTTGCAGTCGAACGTCATCGAGCGCGCCGACAAGGTCGCCAGCGACATCGAGCTGGTGGTCTTCCCGGGCGCCTTGCTCGAGCGGTACCGCAGCACGATCGAGCCGTTGTTGATGGTCACGCAGAGCACGCCGATGCCCGACGGGGGCGAGCTGGCCAGCGCTTTCCAGGACTACAACAAGAAGTCGATGGAGCAGACCCTGCGCACGTTGGGGGACATGGAACAGCTCACGATCGGCGTCGGGTTGGAGCCCATCGGGTTCGTGGCGCGTTGGGCGAGCTTCGCCAAGGCGGGGTCGCAGCTTCAGGCCGACATGAAGAAGGCGGCGGCCGGCGTCGTGAACCAAGGCATGGTGAAGGCGCTTCCGGCGGGCAGCATGCTGGTCGTGGGGCAGACGGTGAACTGGTCGGAGATGATGTCGACCGAGCAGTCCAAACAGCTCTTCGGCGTTCTCACGGACGCGTACGCCAAGGAGGTCGGCAAGGACCCGGCCGCCGTCCGGCGTTCGCTGGAGGAGTACTGGAAGTGGGCCACCGAGACGTACGCGCCCGAGGTCGCGGCCGCCCTGCTGCACGAGCCGGGCACGGTGGGCGGCGCCGTCCTGGCGGCCAAGCTCGAGCCGGGGCGCTCGGGGCGAGACGCCTGGAAGTCGTGGTCGGAGAGCTTCGCCGCGGCCGACATCCTCGGGCCCAAGGGGTCGAAGTACGTGACCTGGTCGTTCCAGGTCGACGCGGCGCAGATCGGCGGCGTGCCGATCGACCGCTGGGTGATCGAGCCGACCGCCGAAGGCAAGGCGGCCTGGAAGGACTCGATGGGGGCCCAGTCGTTCGCATCGATGGAGTCGAAGCTCGGCGAGGTGAAGCTCACCATCGATCGCGCGGAGGTGGACGGCGTCGCCTATTTCGCGATCAACCCCGGTGCCACCGACGCGTACACGCAGCGCGCCGTGAAGGCGGCCAAGTCCGACGGTGCGCTCGGCAGCGATCCGGGGCTCGCGAAGGTGCTGGGTCGTGCGAGCGGCATGTCGGCCGTCGTCGGAATCGACGTGGCCAAGGGCGCCGCCTGGCTGAAGGCACTCATGCCGCCCCACGAGGCGAGCAAGGTTCCGTCCAGCCTCGGGCAGGACTTGAGCGACATCTACATGATCGCGTCCTACGGGACCGAAGGCACCCAGACGGGTGAGTTCGTGGTGTCGCAGCATTTCATCGATCGGCTGCTGGCGCTCGCGGCCGGGTGAGCCACGGCGTCGCCGTGCCGGCGCGGCCGGGTGGGCGACAGCGAGCCCCCCGGTCGCGTTCGTTCTCGTCAGAAGCGCCCACGCACCGTGAGGCCGAGCCCGTTGGCGTCGCCCCACGCCGTCGCGGTGATGCCGTTGCGGGGGCCTCGACGCTGCGCGCGAAGAAATCGCACCACGCCATAGGTGAACACGCCCAGGCCCGCGGCGGCGACGATGCTACCGACCGTCAGCACGCCGATGCCGCGTGCGCGCTGGCGCTGTCGATAGTCCCCCCAGGCGTCGGGATCGGCGTCCGGCGGCAGCTCGTCGAAACCTTCTTGATGCTCGGTGTACAAGAAGCTGCCCAGCCCGACCATCGAGACCCCGCCCAGCACGCCCAAGACACCCCCGACGATCAGACCGATCCCCAGCTTGTCGGGGCCGTCGGGCGGACGCGGCTCGACGAGGACCGGGCCCGAATCCAGCGCGACGTCGGGCTCGGTGCGCGGCGTCGGGCTCGGTGGAGGCGCGGCCTCCTCGGGCTCGGGCTCGACGGCGTCGCTCGGCTCGGGCGGCGGCACGATGCCCTCGTCGACCTCGGTGGGCTCGGGCCAGGCCTCGTCGGGGGACGTCGCGTCGGTCTCGGGCGCGTCTTCGGGCGTCGGCGCATCGTCGGGCGACGGCGGTCGTTCCACGTCGTCGGGTGGGGTTCGGTTCGGCGCGGCGCCGACCGGGAGGGCCGGAACGATCAGCGCTGCAGTGAGCACCGCGCAGCACTTCCCCGCCACCGATCGCGTGTGACTCATCAGCCCCCAGCGTGCCACGCCGCACGCCCTTCGCCAGCGGCCCGAAGGTTCGGTCGAAAGCCCGTGCCGCCCTCGAGGCACCCATCACCGTGATCGCGAACGGATCGGTCGCGTCGACGTGAACGCACGGATGGTCGCGGCTCGTCGGCCCGAAACGACGTCGCCGCGTCGGGCCGGGCAGGGGCTCGGCAACGGCCCGCGAGGCGATCCACGCCGGACCCAACGACGCTCGCTGCCTGGCTCGACGCTCGGGTCGTCTCCGAGGGGTTCTCGGGTTCGCGCCTTGCCGGGGTCGTCGTCGAGGGCGTGGTCACGCCACGCGCCTTCTCCGAATCCCTGCGAGCGCGCCCAGGAGCAGCCACGGTCCGGGCGAGGAAGAGGCCCGGCATCCGCAGCCACCCTTGCCGCCATCGTTCAGGCCGATGTCGGTGTCCGTTTCGGCATCGGTCTCACCGGCTTCGGGATCGGTGGGATCCGGCATCGGGGGCGGCGGGGCGGGGGGGCTCGGAGGGGGACCCGGATCGGGATCCTCGGGCGTTCCCGTGGTCGTCGACGTATCCTCGCCGCCGTCGTCGGTGCCCGCATCGCCGCCTTCTTGGAAGGGTGCGCCGCAGGTGTGACTCAGGCCGGAGAGCGGGACGTCGTCGCAGCCGTGCGACCACGCTCCACCTCCCGTGAGGTTGCGAGGAAACGCGCCGCATTCGGGGCCCGGGTTCCAGGTGCCGTCGGAATCGTGGCACGGGGTGAGATCGAGGCCCGCGGCGTCCTCGATCCAGGACATCTCGGGGTGACCGAGCGTGTAGATGACGCCGTAAAAGCACACGTTACCCATGCCGGGCCAGGGCGTGGCGGGATGGAGCTCGCGGGCAGCCCCCGCCACACGCCAGGTGCCGTCTCCCATCTGCACGTAGACCGGGCCGCCCGAGTCTCCGAAGCAGGCGTTGGTGTGCTCGTCGCCGAGCAAGTAGAGGTCGACACCGTCGACTTGTTCGAGGGTCAACGATACGTGCCGCTTGGTCCCGACACCTTCGACGTACGTCACTTCTCCGGTGTCGGGGTCGAGCTCGGCCCAGCTCGCACCGAAGCCGACGATGGTGACCGTCTTGCCGGGTTTCAGCACGTTGGTCTCGCATCCCATCAGCGGGGGTACGATCGGCACGTCGGTCACCGCGTCGGCGAGGCGACAGACGGCGAGATCGAGGCGCGGATCGATCCAGTACCCGGGGTGCGTGCTGCAGGTCTGCACGAGCACGTTGCGAGCCGGCTCGGCGGCGCGCTCACCGAAGACCACCGCGTCGGCGGGCACGGCGTCGATGCAGTGCGCGGCGGTGAGCACGAGCTCGGGATGAAGGAGGCTGGCGGTGCAGAAAGGATTGCCGAAGGGATCGACCAGAGCGACCGCGGCCGGGTACGCACAGGTCGCCGCGTCCTCGCCTCCGACGATCTTCATCGGGTCTCGTGGGCTGGCGAGCTCGGCGGCCCCCGGCCCCATCGCCAACATCGATCCCAAGATCCCGACGAGCACGGCGCCCCCCTCGAAGAGTACCGGAGGCGCGTTCCCCGGAAAACTCACATTGCGTGCAAAAATAGAACTTGACGTCGAGTTCAGTTTTTGGCGATGGTCGGCGCGTGACCGCGAACGCCCGCATCCGACGGCCTTCGCAGGCCCGCGCGTTGCGAACCCGCAAGGCGCTGCTCGAGGCCGGCGCGGCCGAGTTTTCGACCCGCGGCTATTCCGGCACGACCGCCAAGACCATCGCCGAGCGGGCCGGTACGGCCACCGGGAGCTTCTATCAGTACTTCGAGAACAAGGACGTTCTGCTGCGCGAGCTGGTGGCCGAACGGCAGGGCCGCCTGGCCGAGGCGACCGTGGCCGTGCTCGAACGCGCCAGCGCCGAGTCGCAGGGGGCCCCGCCGGCGCCCGCCCGGGTGCGCGCGTCGATGCGCCGGATCGTGGAGGTCGTGATCGCGGCGCATCGCGAAGACCCGGGGTTTCACGCGGTCTTCACCGAGCGACGCCACGCCGACCCCGAGCTCGACGCCCTGGTCTCGGCCGGCGAGCGGGAGATCCAGGAGCGCACCGCTCGACTGCTCGAACGCTGGGGGTATCCCGGCGACGCGCAGGCGGCCGCGTTCGTCCTGTTCGGCGCGCTCGAGGGCACCGTGCACGCCCACGTGCTCGGCCGACCGCTGGTCGGCGACGAGCGCCTCGTGACGGCGCTGGTCGACGCACTCATCGAGATCGCAGTTCCACCGTCGCTTTTTCAGGAGACTTCGTGATGCCCCTTTTGCAGCTCAGCCCCGAGTGGTCGCGCCTGATGGACGCGTACCAGCGAGATCACCAAAACCCGGTCAACCAGGCGTGTCATACCATCGGGATCCCGCTCATCGCGGGCTCCCTTCCGGTGGCGGCCACCATCGTCGGGCTGCCGTGGGCGGCGGGGATGTTCACCATCGGCTGGACGTTCCAGTTCATCGGCCACGCCTTCGAGGGGAAAAGGCCCAGCTTCGTGGGCGACAAGCGACAGCTCGTGGTCGGTCTGCTGTGGTGGTTCAAGAAGGTGGGCATCCCGGTCCTCGACACCGCGCCCGCGGCCAGCGACGCCGTCGTGACGGAATCGGTGAAGCGGGACTCGCAATCGGCGGCCGCGAGCCGAGCGACATGACGGTCGCGGGCCTCGTTCGCACGATGCCTACGCGTCCTCGAACAGGGGCGTGGCGGCTTCCTTGCGGTTGCCCTTCGCATCGAAGACCGCGTACTCGGCCCCCGGCCACAGGGCGGCGCCGCCGTGGCGACCGGCCTTGTCCACCGCGTAGAACTTGACCTGGAAGGCGGGTCGCCCGTCGGGTCGCTGCAAACGCTCGACCTTGGTCGCTTCGGCGATTCGCCGCAGGGCGACGAGGCAGGCGTCCTTGGGGTGTTTCCCCTGGCGCATGGCCTCGACCACCGTCGCGCTGCCGGCGGTGACGATGTTCGCTTCGCCTCGACCGGTCGAGCCCGCGGCTCCGACCGCGTTGTCGACGAAGAGGCCGGCGCCGATGAGCGGGCTGTCGCCCACGCGCCCGGGGATCTTGAACGCCAGTCCCGACGTCGTCGTCACGCCCGCGAGGTTGCCGTCGCGATCGACGGCGTCGCAGTTGATGGTGCCGGTGATCTCGAAGAACTTATGCACGTCCTTGGGAAGGCCTTCTTTGGGCTTGGGCAGCCAGTCGTCCTTGTCGGACAGCGTCGACTTCCAGTACAGCCAGATCTCGCGAGCCTCGGGGGTGAGGAGGTTCTCCTCCTGGAATCCGTGGGCGCGCGCGAAGCGAAGCGCCCCCTCGCCGACCAGCAGGACGTGATCGGTGTAACGCATCACCAAGAGCGCGACCTTGGACGGGTTCTTGATGTTGCGCAACGAGGCGACGGCTCCGGCGAGGCCGGTCTTGCCGTCCATCACCGAGGCGTCGAGCTCCACCACGCCCTCCTCGTTGGGCAGACCGCCGTAGCCGACGGTGTGGTCGTTCGGATCGTCCTCGACGAGATTCACCCCGGCCACCACCGCGTCGACCACGGGCTTGCCGGCCAGGATCTGCTCCATGGCGCGCTCGGTGCACGCCGGATACCCGTTGGCGGAAGCCACCACGACGGGGTGCTTGGGCTTGGTGATGATCGCGGCGCTCGACGGGCGGCTGGGGCTCGTCGCCAGGCAGCCCGTGCCCAACATGGCCGACGAACGAAGAAGAAAGCCACGACGATTCAACCGGCGACGAGACATGGCGGCGCGAAGGTAACGCAAAGCGCCATCGGGTGGAGCGCGACCCGAAGCGGGGTCCTTTGGCCCCACAGGGACGACGGCTCGCCGCGGCGACGCCCTGGCCGGGGAAAGCGCGCCGCGGCGATGAGGCCCCCGTCAGCCGGCGCTGCGCGCCTGTCGAGACGACCCCAGCATGCGGCGCAGCACGTACTGCAGGATCCCACCGTGGCGGTAGTAGTCGACCTCGTTGGGCGTGTCGAGCCGGGCAATCGCCTCGAACGTCTTGGACTTGCCGTCGGACGACTTGGCGGTGACGCGCACGACCTTGCGGGGCTCGAGCCCTTCGGCGATGCCCTCGATGGTGAAGACCTCCTCTCCGGTGAGGCCGAGCTCCTCCACACCCTCGCCGTCCTTGAAGACCAGGGGCAGCACACCCATCCCGACCAGGTTGCTGCGGTGGATCCGCTCGAAGCTCTTGGAGAGGACTGCCTTCACGCCGAGCAGGACGGTGCCCTTGGCCGCCCAGTCGCGTGACGAGCCGGTCCCGTACTCGTGGCCCGCGAGCACCACCAGCGGCACGTTGTCGGCGAGGTAGCGGGCCGAGGCGTCGTAGATGCTCATCTGCTCGCCGCTGGGCAGGTGACGGGTCACGCCGCCTTCGGTCCCCGGCGCCAGCAGGTTTCGGAGGCGAATGTTGGCGAACGTGCCGCGGATCATCACCTCGTGATTGCCGCGGCGCGAGCCGAAGGAGTTGAAATCCGCCGGCTGGACGCCGTGCTCGATGAGGTAGCGACCCGCGGGGCCGTCCTTGGGGATGGAGCCGGCCGGGGAGATGTGGTCGGTGGTGACCGAGTCGCCGAGGACGGCCAGCACGCGAGCATCGCGAATGTCCTGTGGAGGCGCCGGTTCGGGCGCCATGTCCACGAAGTAGGGCGGATGACGGACGTAGGTCGAGCTGTCGTCCCAGCGGTAGAGCTGGCCTTGCGGCGTCTCGAGCTTGCGCCAGCTCTCGTCGCCCTCGAAGACCGCCCCGTACCGCTCGGCGAACATCTCGGACGTGATCGCCTGTCGCACGCAGTCGCGTACCTCCTGCGGCGTGGGCCACACGTCGCGCAAATAGACGTCTTTGCCGTCCGGATCCTTGCCGAGCGGCTCCTGGTACAGATCGGTGGCCATGTGCCCGGCGATGGCGTGGGCGACGACCAGCGGTGGGGAAGCGAGGTAGTTGGCACGCACGTGCGGGCTGATGCGGCCCTCGAAGTTGCGATTGCCCGACAGCACCGAGCACGCGATGAGATCCACTTCTTCGATGGCCTTGGTGACGTCCTCCGGCAGGGGACCGGAGTTGCCGATGCAGGTGGTGCAGCCATAGCCGACCAGGTGGAAGCCGAGCGCCTCGAGGTACGGCATGAGCCCCGCCCGCTCCAGATAGTCGGTGACCACCTTGGAGCCGGGAGCCAGGCTGGTCTTGACCCACGGCTTGACTCGCAGCCCGCGGCGCACCGCGTTGCGGGCCAGCAGTCCCGCCGCGAGCATGACCGAGGGGTTGGAGGTGTTGGTGCAGCTCGTGATGGCCGCGATCACGATCGAGCCGTGGGACAGTTCGTAGCTGATCCGACCCTGGCGCACCGTGATCTTGCGGTCGGGGTCGCCCTTGCGCTCGGCCGCGGCCTTGGCCGCGTAGTCGACGAAGGCCTTCTTCGACTCGCGCAGGGGGATTCGGTCCTGGGGGCGCCGTGGGCCTGCCAAGCTGGGCTCGACGGTGGACAGGTCGAGCTCCAGGGTGGACGAGAACGATGGATCGGGGGTGTCGTCGGTGCGGAACAACCCCTGCTCCTTGCAGTAGGCCTCGACCAGCTTCACCGACTCCTCGGGACGTCCGGTGAAGCGCAAGTACGACAGCGTCTCGTCGTCCACCGGGAAGAAGCCGCAGGTCGCGCCGTACTCGGGCGCCATGTTGGCGATCGTGGCGCGATCGGGGAGGCTGAGGCTCGACAGGCCGGTGCCGTAGAACTCCACG
>CAZYSW010000230.1:0-8771 GCA_964650105.1 uncultured Nannocystaceae bacterium | reverse complement strand
GTCGATGGGCACCGAGTGATCGCCCTCGACCGCATGCCGACGATGCTCGCGGGCCTGCGCACGCGACTCGAGGGTCATCCGAACGCGGACCGCGTCGAGATCGTCGAGGCCGACATGCGCGAGCTGCCGTTGCCCGACGCCTCGGTCCGGCTGTGCATCGCACCGTTCAACGCCCTGATGCACCTGTACGGCTGGGAGGACCTGCTGCGCTGCTTCCGGGAGGTGGCGCGGGTCCTCGTCCCCGACGGATCGTTCGCGTTCGACGTCCAGCTTCCCGACCTCGACTGGCTACAGTGGGATCCCGACGAACGCCACGCGATCACGCGCTTCGTGCACCCGGTGACGGGCGAGCGGCTCGTCTACTCCACCAATCACACCTACGATCCGGAAACCCAGATCTGTCACATCCGCATCTACTACGACGATGCACCGCCCCGCGGTCGCAGGTTCACGCCGCCTCGACACCCGCGACGGCTGGTGCATCTCGCCCACCGCCAGATCTTCCCCGAGGAGCTGAGGATGCTGGTCGCGACGGCAGGGCTCTTGCTCGAAAGCCACACGGGCGACTTCCTCGACCGTCCGCTCGGTGAGACCAAGGAGTCGCAGGTCGTCGTTTGCCGACGCCCCCCAGCGCCCGCTGGCCCCGATGCGTGATTTTGCCCATCGGGGCACATCGCGATCGCGCACGAGGCGCGGAGCGCCGTGCCTCCCGGGCAACCTCGGGAACCCGCCGGACCCGAAGGTCGTGGGAGGCTGCGATGACGCGCGATGGTCCACCGGTGGCGCGCTCTGGAATCGGCACCGAGCGGGGGCGCTGGAGCTGGGCTACGCTTCGGTGCGTGCGAGGGAAGGCCTGCTCGCTGGCGTTCGTTTCGGCCTTGTCGATGGCCATGGGGCTCGCGCCCGAGGCCTCGGCCGACGAGCTGAGCGTCGAGCAGGCCGAGGGCGAACGGGGTTACCTGGCGGTCGAGGAGCTCTCGTACGAGGCCATCATCGAGCCATCCGACACGTTCGCGGCGACCTTGCGCCTGCGGGTGGCGCTGCACAACACCAGCCGCATCTCCCGTGACGTCGTGCACATCATGGCGCTTCCCTTCGCCACCCGGCTGCGCGGCATCGCGGCCGCCGAAGGCGGCACCTGGACGACCGGTCGGCCCACCAAGGTGGTGCACGACCGCGACCGTCGGGACCCCGGCACCGTATTCGTACGCGAGCTCGAGCCCGAGTCGAGCGGTGACATCACCAGCGTCGAGGTGGTGGTGTTCGGCATCGCGCCCGGAGCCACCGTGCAGGTCGAGATCGAGGCGCAGGTCTACCCCCGCCTCCGCGGCGGGCGTTGGGAGATCGACCTGCCGACGCGCGGTGTCGAATGCCGCGTGCTGGCCGGAGATCGTCGCGTGCTCGTACGTGGCAAGGACGACACGGAATTCTGGGTCGACGAGGAGAGCAACAAGGCCTCGCCGTTCGTCCTGACGCGCGCCGAGGATACCGTGACCGTCGCCTGGCCCGCGCAGATCAAGAGCCGCGGTGCGCTCGACGGACACCTGGAAGTCACACCGGGTCCCGAGGGCTTCGACGACGGCACCTTCCGGCTCTACCTGCGCCTGGGTCCGACCAAGCCGGTCAAGCCCGAGCACGTCATCGTGCTCGTGGATCGCTCCAAGAGCACCGGAACGACCTTGCGGCGCGACGCCATGCGCCTGCTCGACACACTGTTCGCGGCGCTGCCCGAGCAGACCACCTACGAGGTGCTCGGCTTCTCGCGGAAGATCGAGCCGCTGCTGCCGGCGGCGTCCGGCCCACCACGGGTGGGGGACGAGAAGGCGCGAAACGCTTTGGCCGCCGCCTTGAGCGCCCCTGCGCGCCAGCAGGGCACCGACCTCGCGACGGCGCTGCATCACGCGGGGCAACGGGCGAAGGCCGCCGGCGACAAGCGATCGCTCGTGCTGGTGATCACCGACGGCATGCTCCCCACGAGCATCGAGCCTTCACGGGTGTCCGCCGCCTTCGACAAGGGTCGGGGTCGATCGACGCCTCGCCCCGAGGTGCTCTTCGTGGTCGACGAGCCGATGCTCTCGCACGAGGGCATCCGGATCGATCATCCGGTCGCACGCGTCGCTGCGGAGCTCGGCGCACGGATCAGTCTCGAATCCCTCGCGCAACTCGGCGCGGCTTCGATCCCGGATCTCCTCAGCGCTCCACGCGTCCTGGGAGAACTCGAGGTGGTCCTCGACGACAACATGGTCCTCGACGACCCGCTGCCCCGCGGCCTCGTGGCAGGGGGCTTCGCCGTGCTCGAGGGGCGCTACGTCGGCAAACCGGGCCGCCGTGCCAAGATTCGGGGGCGACTGGGCTCGACGCTCGTCCACCGCACGCTCGTCGCCCAGGTGCAACCGCGTCGGCCGGAGGCCTTGGCGGTGGCACTCACGCCCGACGGCGCCGCGCAAGCCAGCGTCGAGGGGTTCGTCGAGCCGCCCTGGTACCGCCCCCGCGACCGCAAACGGGCGCAACAGAGCATCGCCCAGTCGGGTCGAACGGCGCGGGCGCTCAAGGGGTATCTCGACGACCGGATCTTTCGTCACTACCTCACCACGCGCGTCCTTCCGCGCGCCCGTGCCTGCTACAACCAGTCCCTGCGACGGTCGCCGGACCAGTCCGGCCGTATCGTCCTGGAGATGGAGGTGGGCAAGGGCGAGGTGATGATGGCACGCGCCCTCGACAAGGAGCTCGCACGCAGCGACGAGAAGCTGCTCGCCTGCATGACCGAGGCCGCGTGGAGCCTCGACGTCCCGGCCGGAAAGCTCGACGATCGGGTCTACGTCCTGCGGTATCCTCTGCAACTCGTGCCGCCGGAGAACGGCCGCGCCGCCCGGATCGATCCGTTTTCCGACGGCCTCCTGCAGATCCTCCCCGCGCCGGCGCGTGCTCTTCTTTCGCGCGATCGATGACGCACCGCCCGCGGCCGCCTTCGTGAACGACCGCCGGCGTGGCCGGCCCGGCCCTGCAGCGTTCGCCTCGCCGCCGAGGCGCACGCTGACACGCAGCCGATCGGTGAGGTATGAGGGGACGGTGGACCCCGAGGCGCTGGACATCGATCCCGACATCACACGGGCGCGAACCCTGCCCGGCGAGGTGTACACGAACCCGGAGTGGTTCGCCTGGCAGCGCGAGCGTCTGTTCGCACGAAGCTGGCACCTCGTTCCGCATCCGCTCCCCGAGCGCGTCGGCGACATCGTCCCGTGGGTGCTGCTTCCGGGCGCGCTCGACGAACCGGTCATCTTGACGCGCGGCGACGACCAGCGGCTGCGGTGCCTCTCGAACGTGTGCACCCATCGTGGCAACGTGTTGGTCGAACGTCCATGTCGAGGCCGCTCCATCCGCTGTGGCTACCATGGGCGGCGCTTCGGCCTCGACGGACGGGTGATGTCTTCGCCGGGCTTCGAGACCGTCGAAGACTTCCCTCGACCGAGCGAGCACCTTCCGGAGCTGCCCCTCGAGACCTGGGAGGGGTTCGCCTTCGTGGGACTGGCCCCCACGTCCGCGCTTGCGGACCTGGTGGCACCCGTCACGGAACGGGTGGGGTTTCTCCCCTTCGATCGGCTCGATCCAGTGCCGGAGCACTCCCGCCACTACGACGTGGCGGCCAACTGGGCGCTCTATTGCGACAACTACCTGGAAGGCCTGCACATCCCGTTCGTGCATCCGGGACTCAATCAGGCCCTCGATTTCGACGCCTACCGCACCGAGCTCTTGCCGCTCGGCGTCCTGCAGATCGGCATCGTGAAGGATCCGGCGGATGCGTTCGTGCTGCCCGACGATCATCCGGATGCCGGGCAGCGGGTCGGGGGTTACTACTTCTTTCTCTTCCCGTGCACGATGGTGAACGTCTACCCGTGGGGGTTGTCGATCAACGTCGTCACGCCCCAGGGACCCGACCGCACGCGCGTCACCTACCTGACCTACACCTGGGATCGCGCCCGCTACGGGACGGGTGCCGGCGCGGACCTCGACACGGTCGAGTACGAGGACGAAGGCGTCGTCGAGCGCACGGCCCGAGGCGTCCGCTCGCGGCTGTATCACCGCGGTCACTATTCGCCCGTCTGGGAGCGAGGCGTACACCATTTCCACCGCCTCCTCGTCGGCAGCCTCACCGAGACCCTCTGAGCCCCCACGGCGCCGACCGTCGGCGCGCAACCGGGCCGTCCGAACGACTGGTGCCGAGAGACTGGCGCGTATGCGGCCGCTCTCGCAGCCGTGCACGGCACCAGAGGTGCGATGTGCTACTCCTCGCATGGATTCCGATGCACGCCATCCTGCGAGAGCTCCTCGAACTCCTCCGTCTCGAACGCCTCGAGCAGAACCTCTTTCGCGGTCAGAGCCAGGATCTGGGCTGGGGCAACGTGTTCGGCGGCCAGGTGCTCGGACAGGCGCTGTCGGCGGCCGAGCAGACCGTACCCGGCGATCGCGCCGTGCACTCGATGCATGGTTACTTCCTGCGCACGGGCGATGCGAAGCGCCCGATCATCTACGAAGTCGATCCGATCCGGGACGGCAAGAGCTTCACGACGCGCCGGGTCGTCGCCGTCCAGGGTGGCTGCGCGATCTTCAGCATGTCCGCGTCCTTCCAGAAGCAAGAAGAGGGATTCGAGCACCAGGCCCAAATGCCGGAGGCCAAAGGTCCCGAGGGTCTGTCGTCGGAGCAGGAGCTGGCGCGGGCGCACGCGGATCGCATCCCGGCACCGCTGCGCGAGCGAGCCATCGCCGATCGTCCGATCGAGATCCGAATGGTCGATCCGTACAGTCCTCTTCGTCCCGAGCGTCGGCCACCTCATCGGTTGGTCTGGTACAAGGCGATGGATGCGCTACCCGACGATCCGTCGGTCCACCGATGGCTCTTGGCTTACGCCTCGGACTTTCACTTCCTCGGCACCGCGATGCAGCCGCATGGCGTGTCGTGGCTCACCCCCGGCATGCAGGTCGCGAGCCTCGACCACGCCATCTGGTTCCATCGCCCTTTCCGCATGGACGAGTGGCTCCTGTACGTAGTGGACAGCCCGTCGGCGAGCGGTGCGCGGGGCCTGGCCCGGGGCCAGTTCTTCACGCGCGACGGCGTGCTCGTGGCTTCGACCATGCAAGAGGGGTTGATGCGCAAGTGGTCGTGAGCGATCGGCACGACTGCCTCGCGGGTCGCCGGCGTCGGTCCTGTCCCCCGGGGACATGATCCCGGAGGAAGCGACAGCTGCTAAGCTCCGGCGGGCGTGGGCAGGAAACCCGACGAAACGGGAGCAGGTCACGGGGGGGCGCCCATGTTGGACGCCCTGTTCGCCCTGGGACGCTCGATGGAGGCCACTCGCACCGAGCCTCGGGCATCCGACGACGCCGAGGACGACCGCATGCTCCTGGCCCTGTTTCGCATGGCCGCCGACGGGGGGCACCTCGGCGGGTCGGCGGCGACGCAGGCCGCCTTGCTGGCCGCCTCGAAGCCCACCCCGACCCCCTCGGCCGCATCCACACCCGGCGAGACGCTCGATCCCGCGATCGCGGCCGAGCTCTATCGCGTCAAGCTCGAGGGGTTCGGCCAGGCCGTCGAAAGCGTCCGGTGGGGGTGGGCCTGGCGATGGAAGAGGCGCGTGACGAGCTACGTCCTGCCCGCGGTGGCGCAGGCCGTCGACCTGCTCCACGCCGGGCTTTGGCCGGAGGTCGGTCCGCTTTTCGGGGACCGGGCCGAGGAGGCTCGGCAACGCAACGACACGGCGCTCGCGGCCGTGATGACCGACCTCCACCGCCGACACGAGGATCCGGCGTGGAATCCCTTGCATCCGAAGGCGGAGGTCCGCGCCACCGACGACGGGGCGTTGGAGCGCCTGAAATTCGTCGGACGCATGCAGGGGTATGCGCTCGGAATCCGATCCGTCTGCGCACACGCACCGTGGCGAGGGTGGTTTCTGCGAACGCGGCCCGCGACCGCGGCGATTCTCGACCAGGTGGCCGAGCGGGTGCGCGACGACAACGTCGGGGCCGCGGCACGGCTGCTCGAAGAGCGCCGCAAGTCGACGCCCGAAGTGCGCGGCGCCTTCGCGCACCTCGTCGAGTCTCCGATCTACGCCGCGTATGCGCAGTCGATCGCGATCGGCGCAGGTCACGACTGAACGCGGGCCACCCGACCCCTGGGCACGAGATCGCGCCGGCCCGTCCTGCCTTCCCGGCACCACGCGGCGTCCCCCCCGGCCGCCGGCGGGGTCTCGGCCACGTCACGTGCGGTGAGAACGCTGCCCGCACGGCGCTGCCCAGGCGCGAGGCCGAAAGAATCCGGCATTGTCTCGAGCGTCGAGCAACGCTGCCCAATCGGCGGGGATGGGGTCATCGCCTGGCGGGCCTTCTTCGATCCCCTGCTAGATTCCCCGCGATGACGGACGAGCACGTCGTTCACGAAGTCGAGGACCGGGTCCTGACCCTCACCCTCAATCGGCCCGAGAAGAAGAACGCCTTGACGCTGGCCATGTACGAGCGGCTCACCGAGGGCCTGACGCGGGCGGCCACCGACTCGACCATCCGGGTCGTCTTGCTCCGCGGGAGCGGTGGCGTGTTCACCGGAGGCAACGATCTCGGCGACTTCATGAAGAACCCGCCCGCGAGCGTGGACTCGCCGGTCGGCCGGTTCCTCCAGGCGCTGGTGGGCGCACCCAAGCCCATCGTCGCCGCAGTGGAGGGGCCGGCAATCGGGATCGGCACGACGATGCTCCTGCACTGCGACTTCGCCTATGCGGCCGCCGACGCCCGATTCCAGCTCCCGTTCGTGCCGTTGGGGCTCTCCCCCGAGGCCGGATCGTCCTACCTCCTGCCCCGGCTGTGCGGTACGACCCGCGCCAACGAGCTCCTCTTGCTGGGTGAGCGGTTCGGAGCCTCCGAGGCCCTGGAGCTCGGGTTGGTCGGCAAGATCCTCCCCGACGGCGACGCCTTGCATGCGCACGCTCGCGAGCGAGCGCTGGCCATCGCCGCCCTTCCTCCCGCATCGGTCCGCGCCACCAAGCGCCTGATGCGAGAGGCCTTCGCGACGTCGCTGAGCGCTGCGCTCGAGCGCGAAAGCGGGATCTTCTTCGAGCGCCTGCGTTCACCCGAGGCGGCGGAGGCGATGCAGGCCTTCTTCGCCAAACGCAAGCCCGACTTCTCGCGGTTCGATTGAGCGCCGGCGTGCGGCACGAGCCGCTGCGCACGACGCGAAGCCTTCACAAGCCCTGGTCGAATCGCGACTGCCCCTCGACCACGCGAATGACCCGCCCGACGAGCACGACGAAGCCGACGAGCACGACCCACAAGAGCGCGAACGACAGGGCCGAGAAGACGTGGACCACGGGCGTGACGGAGCCTAGCACGGCGGCCGGGGTGCTTGCTCGCATCGTCGGGCCGCGGTGCTCCCCCGGGCCGTCCGCCACGACGCGGCCCCGCGCGACGCCGAAATCGGCGCGGCGATCTTCGGACCCCTGCTGCTACCCTTGCGGCCTCGCACCATGACCTCGCTGCTCAACCAGGCCGTGGCCGACGCCGTCCACGCCGCGCTCCCGCCCGAGGCGGGGCTGTCGAAGGACGACGTCGCCCAGCTGCTCGAGACCCCACCCGACCGCAACCTGGGCGACCTCGCGTTCCCCTGCTTTCGCCTGGCCAAGGTCCTACGCCAGGCGCCGCCAAAGATCGCTGCGGAGCTGGCCAGTCGCATCGACACCGCGGGGGTGGTGCAATCCGCCGAAGCCGCCGGGCCCTACCTCAACCTGCGTCTGAAGCTCGGCGAGGCAGCCGCCATCGTGTTGCCGACACCCGCACGCGGGCTCCCCGAACCGGTACCGAGCAAGTCCGAGCGGGTGATGGTCGAGTTCTCCCAGCCCAACACCCACAAGGCGTTCCACGTGGGGCACATGCGGAACCTTTCGCTCGGCGACGCGCTGGTCCGGCTGCTCCGCGCCGACGGTTACGAGGTCATCGCCGCCAACTACCTCGGCGACGTGGGGGCACACATCGCCAAGTGCCTGTGGTGGTACCTCGACCGATGCAGCGAGGCCGAGCGGCAGCCACCGGGCGAGGGCAAGGGCGAGTGGTTGGGGGAGATGTACTCCAAGGCGAGCAACCAGCTCGACGACTGGGAGGATGCGGCGAAGGCGGGCGATCGGACCGCGGCCGCCGAGCTCGAGAAGGCGCGAGCCCGGATGACGGAGATCCTCCAAAAGCTCGAGGCGCGGGATCCCGAGCTGACCGAGGTCTGGAAGAAGACCCGGCAGTGGTCGCTGGACGAGTTCGACGAGATCTATCGCTGGTGCATGGTGAAGTTCGACCGCGTCTTCTACGAGAGCGAGGTCGACGAGGCCGGCCTGCAGATCGTCGAGGAGTTCCTACGAAAGGGTGTATTCGTCGAGAGCGAGGGCGCGGTCGGCATCTACAACGAGGAGGTGAAGCACATGCCGTTCTTCATGCTCCGCAAGCGCGACGGCACCAGCCTCTACGCCACCAAGGACCTCGCACTGGCTCGCCTGAAATTGGAGGAACACGACATCGATCGCTCCATCTACGTCGTCGATTCTCGGCAGAGCGACCACTTCCGACACGTGTTTCTGACCCTGGAGAAGATGGGGTTCCCGCAGGCCAAGCGCTGCGAGCACGTTCCGTACGAGATGGTCGAGCTCCCCAGCGGACCGATGGCGACGCGCAAGGGCACCGTCATCTTGTTCCGGGCTCTGCGCGAGCGCATGCCGCGGCAGGTCTTCCTGGTTCCCGGGTACGGG
>CAZYSW010000229.1:0-8774 GCA_964650105.1 uncultured Nannocystaceae bacterium | reverse complement strand
GTGACGAGGGGGCGGCGGACGCGGCGGGCGTGCGCCGTGGGCGGGCCTGGGGGGCAGGAACGTGGCAAGCTCCGAGGCGTGAGCGGGACGACGGCGGCGTCGCGCAAGGGGGCCCTGCGTCGGGCGTTGCGGGAGCGGCGAGCGGCGCTGGAGGAGGCGACGCGTCGCGCGTGGTCTTCGGCGCTGTGTCACCACCTGGTACACCACCGGGTCTGGCGGGCGGCACACAGCGTGGCGGCGTTCGTCGGGGTGCGCAGCGAGCCCGACACGACGGCGATCCTCGAACGGGCGTGGGCCGAGGGAAAGGTCCTCTTGCTGCCGCGCGTCGTTTCGCTCGACCCACCGCGCCTGGCGTGGATCCGCTGCGTCGAGATCGGCCAACTCGAAGCGGGAACGTTCGGGCTGCTCGAGCCCCGCGCCCGTCCCGAGTGGCCGCCGCGTCCGAGTCTCGATGGGGTCGACCTGGTGCTGGTGCCGGGCCTGGGCTTCGGATCGGACGGTGCGCGCATCGGCTTCGGCAAGGGGCACTACGACCACGCCCTCGCGGCGCTGCGCGGCTTCGACGTGCCCGTGCGAATGGGGGTCGGCTTCGTGCCCTTTTTGGATCCGCCCGAAGGTCCGATCCCGATGGAGCCCTTCGACGTGCCCATGCACTGGGTCGCCACGGACCGAGGGGTCGTAAGGTGCGCGGATATCGCCACGCCGACGCGCTGATCCCGTGCAATCGATTCGCCTTCAAGGGGGTACTGCCGACGGCGATGAGCGAGAACACCATGAACCGCCTGACCCGCCTCTTTCGTACCGGTCTCGATGCCCTCGCTTCGCTGGTCGGGTACCCCCCGACCATGCGGGAAGCCCTCGAAGGGCGCCTCATCCACTGATACAGTCGCGGCACGCGCCGGCAGTAACGAACCCCTGCTCGCGACGTTGGTACTCCCGTGAAGCCCCGCTCGGCCCTCGTCCTCACCGCACTCTTGCTCGCTTGCGGCTCCGATCGATCGACCCAGGCGCGGCAGCCCACCAAGAACGGATCCCAGCCAGCCGCGCCTCACGACCAGGCCCCCGGAGGGGGCGGCGAGGTCGACCCGAGCCTCGACCAGCGGTATGCGGTGAACTACGAGCTCCCCGCCGAGCTGCCGTGTGGCCGCGAGAGCCTGGCCAAGGTTCGCGTCCAACCGCGCTCGCCTTGGCACATGAACCTCGACTTCCCCGTGCGGCTGGAGCTCGAGCGGCCCGACGGCGTGACCCTCCTCCTCTCGGAGCTGCAGCGCGATCACGCGGAGCGGCTCGACGACGAGGAGCTGGTGTTTCCGGTGGTGTTCACGCCCGCGACCGCCGGGACCAAGCGCTTCACCGGGAGCCTCAAGTTCGCGGTGTGCGGCGAGGAGGCTTGCTCGCCGATCAACGTGCCGGTCGACTTCACCGTCAAGGCTTGTTAGCGGACGAATCCGTCGCTGCGCTGGCCTCGACCGCCTCCACGACCATCTCGCTGAGGATCTGGAGGGAGCGCTCGCCCTCGTCCGCCGACGCGGCAGCCGGGTTTCCGCAGTACGCGTCGTCCAGGCCGCAATCGGCGAAGCCCTGGGCGCCCGCGGCGATCTTCTCGTGCAGCGGCACCGTGTGCTCGGGGAGTTTCTCGGCGCGGGCTCGATCCACCAACTCCGGGGCGATGGCGAGCACCAGGCTCGTCTCGTACCGGCCGGCGTGACACGAGCCGCTCCGGAACTCGGGCGTGAGCCGCTGCGCCAGCGCACGACGCGTCTTGTCGACGAAGAGCAGGGGCACACCGGTGTCGGCCTCGAAGGCCTTGGTGACCCGGCGCAGCGCGGCGATGTGTCCCGGCTCGAGGTGCGCGTTGGTCATCGCGATCCGCCGAAACCCCATCGCGAGGGCTTCCTTCGCGACTTGCAGGAGCACCGACTCGGTGACGTCCGCGGAGATGGAGGTGGTGCCCGAAAACCCCCGGGCCCAGTCGGTGACGCCGTAGGGCAGGGCCGGGAACCGGACTGCCAGGAAACCCCGAGCCGCCAGGGCTCGTCCCGCTCGTTCGGCGACGGCCTCGCTGATGAACCGGTCGGTGCCCAGCGGCAGGTGCGGTCCGTGGGCCTCGACGCTCCCCGTGGGGATGATCGCCACGCTGCGCGGGTTGGAGGCGAGCAGGTCTCGCAGCCGCACCCACGAGAGCCGGTCGAGGTCCGCGTACGTGCCGGTCATGGGCCTTGGTCGTCGGCCGCCAGCTTGCGAAGCTCGCCGCGCCGGATCTTTCCGGTCTCGGTTCGCGGGAGACGTTCGAGGAATCGAACCTTTCGCGGAGCCTTGAACTCGGCGATCTGCGAGCGAGCGTAGGCGATGATCTCGTCGGCCAGCGCCTGCGACGGGGTGTAGCCCGCGGCGAGCTCGATGTAGGCCATGGCCTTCTCGAGCCCCGCCGAGTCCCGATAGCCGACGACGCCCGCTTCGTGCACGGCCCGGTGACCGATTAGACAGTTCTCGACCTCCACGGGAGACACGTACACGCCCGAGCACTTGAGCATGTCGTCGCCTCGGCCGCAGTACCAGAAGTATCCGTCGGCATCGACGTAGAACTTGTCGCCACCTTTGACCGCGTCGCCCCAGAAGGTCTCGCGGCTCTTGTCGCGCATCCGCCAGTAGCCCGCCCCGGCCGAGGGCCCTTCGATCACCAGCGTTCCGATCTCGCCCGGCGGGACTTCCTTTCCGTCGTCGTCGAGGAGGCGGTACTTGTAGCCCTCGACGATGCGGCCGAGGCTCCCCTCCTTCACGTCTCCGGGACGGTTGGTGATGTAGACGTGGAACATCTCGGCGGAACCGATGCCGTCGTAGATCTCCACCCCGAAGCGGTTCTTCCAATCGCGATAGACCCTGGCCGGAAGGGCCTCGCCCGCGCTGACGAGCGAGTGCAGCGATTCGATGTCGAAGCGGTCCGCGTCCTCGACCTGCAACATCTTGGCGATGCTGGTGGGGACCGTGACGAGCTGGGTGACGCGGTAGCGCTCGATGAGCTCGAAGTACTGCCGGGGCTCGACGCGCTCGGGCACCAGTACGCAGCTCCCCCCGACGCTGAACGGGAAGAGCATGTTGCTGGCCAGCGCGTACCCGAAAAAGAGCTTGGGCGCCGACAGAGTGATGTCGTCGCGCACCAGACCTAGGGTCCGCTGGGCGTAAGCGATGGTGTTCCACACGAAGTCGTGGTGCATGTGCACCACGCACTTGGGATTGCCGGTCGACCCGCTCGAGCTCAACCAGGTGGCGAAATCGTCACGATAGGTCGGCTCGGTGACGGCCTCGATGGGTTGCCGCTCGACGGCCTGATGATAGTCCACCGTCCCCTCGGGCACCCGCTCGCCCTTGCGGTCGACGACGATGAAGTGCCGAGTGTGCGGCGCCTGTTTCCACACCGGCTCGAGCTCCGGCCACACCTCGGCGTCGACGATGACCGCCTTGGGGCGCGCGTACTCGAGGTAGTAGGCGTAATCCTTGGCCTTGAGCCAGGTGTTGGTGGGAACCGCGACGCAACCCGCACGCAGGATGCCGAAGTACGCCTCGACGAACTCGGGCGTGTCGAGGCACAAGAGCTGCACGCGATCCTCGATGCACAGGCCGAGGGATCGGAGCAGGTTGGTCACCTGGCAGCTCCGCTCGTGCAGCCGCTGGTAGGTGATCTGTTGGTCCCGGTAGTAGATCGCCGTCTTGTCGCCCAGACCCTCGGCCAATCGATCGTCGAGGAACCAGGTCGCCATGTTGAGGCGGTCCGGAATCACGATCGGGTCACCCATCGACGACACCATCCCACGGCCTTGGGGGGCGCGCAACGCCGGCCGACGGCATGCCACCGCACCCGGACGATCGCGCGCATCGTCCGACGGGTGGAGGCGAGAAGCGGCGTCCCCTCAGGGCTTGCTGCCGCCCTTGAGCATCTCCTTCATGCCGGGGATCTCGCCCAGGTTCGGCATGAGGATGATCTCGATGCGGCGATTCTGCTCGCGCCCGTCCTCGGTCTCGTTGTCGGCGATGGGATCGAACTCGGCGAAGCCCGCGGCCCCGACTCGGTTGGGGGGATAGCCGTGCTCGATCATCGCACCGACCATGGCCACGGCGCGCGCCGTGCTGAGCTCCCAGTTGCTGCCGTAACGGGCCGTCTTGATCGGCACGTTGTCGGTGTGGCCGGCGACCAGGAACTCGCGGTCGCCCACCGTCTTGAGTGCGGGGACGAGCTGAGCGACGGCGGCTTCGCCTTCGGGGCGCAGCCGCGATTTGCCGCTGTCGAAGAGGATCGCGTTGCTGAGCTTGACGACCAGCCGCCCCTTGCGGAAGACCACCTCCACGGTGCCCGCATCGACCAGAGCCTTGAGCTGCGCGAAGAGGTCGCGATAGACCTTCAGCTCCTTCTCGCGCTTGGCTTTCTCGGCGCGGAGCTCCGCCAGCTCTTTCGCCGTGACGCCGTGCTGCTTGGCGAGATCCTCGATCTGCGTGTTGAGCTGGGCGATCTCCGCCTCGAGCTCGGCGACCCGCTCCTCGAAGCTCTTCACCTCACCGCGAAGGCGCTCGTTGTCGCTCCGCTCCTTGGCGAGATCCGCTTCGGTCTTCGCGAGCTGATCGCGGACGTTGGCGAGCTCGGCCTCGAGCTCCTTGCGCTTGCAGCCCGGCAGGCCGGCGAGCGCGAGAGTGATGAGGAAGACTCCACGTCGCATGGGCGCGGAAGGCTACCTCGCGTCGCCCTCGTCCGAAACGCCCACGGCCATTGCGCAGGCCGCAAACTTGACCCGGGATCCTCCATATGTACGATGGTGTGCGATAGTGTGGCGTGCGCACACGGCGCTGCGCCATCACACGGGAAACATGGCGGGGTCCAAGACGAAGCAAAGAGGCAAGGCCGCACCGGCCGCGGTCACGGGGCTACCCCGGCCCTGGAGCGAGTTCCTCGGCGTCGCGTTGCTCGCCGTGGGTGTGCTCATGGGGGGAGGGCTCCTGTCCTATCAAGTGGGCTCGGGGACCTTGATGGGTCCGGTGGGACACATCCTGGCGAGTGCCCTCTACGCCGCGTTCGGGATGGCGTCTTACCTGGTGACGCTCGGCGTGCTCGGCATGGGCGTCAAGGCGCTGCTGGGTCAGGGCATGGAGATCAGCCCCGGTGAAGGGATCGGCTTCTCCGTGGCGACGCTCGCAGGGTGCGTGCTGCTGCACGTGATGTTCCCGGAGTATCGCGTGCACGGCTACACCGCGGGCGGTCTGGCCGGCGAGTTGGCCGGAGAAGTGAGCCTGGGCCTGTTTCACCACGCGGGCACGTACCTGGTGGCCACGGCGACGCTGTGCGTCGGCCTTCTGGCGTCGACGCCGTTGTCGGCGGAGCACCTGATCCGCGCGGGTCGGGCGTGCGTGCGCGGAGGGCAGGCCGTGGTCGGCTACCTGTGGCACGGCATCGTGGAGCTCGTTCGAACGCAACGCGATCCGGGCCCCGTCGAGGTCGACGACGAAGCCGCGGACGCCGAGGAAGAAGAAGAAGAGTACGAAGAGGACGAGGACGAGGAAGAAGACGAGGAGTACGAGGAGGAAGAGGAGGAAGAGGAGGACGAGGAGGACGAAGACGAAGATCAGGACGAGGGCGACGAAGACGAGACGGACCCGGACGAAGAAGCGTCCATCGATCCCACGGCTTTGCCCGACGTCCGCGGCGAGCCCCAGGCGGCGGCCAACGACAGACCGGCGCGCGCGAAGAAGTCGCGAGCTCGCAAGCGTTCGACCGCTCCCTCACCCTCCTCCAAGTCGACGACGCCCGACGGCGCCGCCGAGGAGGAGGTCGACGGCGATCTGCCCGAAATCGTGGTGCGCGGGCCCGAAGAGGAGCCGAAGCGGCGACCCGCCGCCGACGAAGACGACGAGCCCGAGCAGGCCGCACCGCCCGCGCGAGGCAAGAAGGCGCCTCCGCGCCCCGAGGAGCTCGCCAAGCAGGCGGCACGGGACAAGGCTGCGCCCAGACCTGCGGCCGCGCGCTCCGCTCCTCCCTCGATGCCCGGGGTCATTCGCCTGACCGAGGGGGCCTACGAGCTGCCGCCTTTGCACCTCTTCGAGGCCGCCGACAAGGTCGAGACGGAGTTCGATCGCAACTTCGTGCTCGAGCAGGCCCAGCGCCTGGTCAGTGCGCTCGGCGAGTTCCGCATCCGCGGCAAGGTCACCAAGATCCATCCCGGTCCGGTGATCACCCGCTACGAGTTCAAACCCGAGGCCGGGGTGAAGCTCTCCAAAATCGAAAGCCTGGAGAACGACATCGCGATGGCCCTGGAGGCGATCCGGATCCGGATCCTGGCCCCGATTCCGGGCAAGGCGACCGTCGGGTTCGAGGTTCCCAACAAGACCCGAGAGACGGTCTACATCAAGGAGATCCTCGCGCAGGAGAACTTCGGCGCCGGGATGCGCCTCCCGCTGGCGCTCGGCAAGGACATCACGGGCAACGTCACCAACATCGATCTCGCCAAGGCCCCCCACCTCCTGGTGGCCGGCGCCACGGGGTCGGGCAAGTCGGTGGGCGTCAACGCGATGATCTGCTCGCTGTTGTACAAGTGCAGCCCCGAAGACGTGCGGATGGTGATGATCGATCCGAAGATGCTCGAGCTGTCGATCTACGAGGGCATCCCGCACCTGTTGTTGCCGGTCGTCACCGATCCCGAGAAGGCAGCCTTGGCCCTTCGTTGGGCGGTCCAGGAGATGGAACGGCGCTACACGCTCTTGTCCAACGCGCAGGTGCGCGACATCGCCGGATACAACCGCAAGCTGCCGGAGCTCATCGCGGCTTGGGAGGTCGAGAAGCGGCAGATCGAGCTGGCCGCCCTGGAGGCCAGCCGCGATGCCCGGGAACTGGGGGAAGACGCCGTCGCCGGCTCCGAGCTCCCGGGGATGACCATCGGCGAAGACGGCCAGCCGGTGCCCTGCACCGGCGGAATCGAGCTCCCCGAGCGGCCCACCAAGCTGCCGTACATCGTGGTCATCATCGACGAGTTCGCCGACTTGATGATGGTCGCATCCAAGGAAGTGGAGCAGTGCGTCGCCCGCATTGCGGCGAAGGCTCGCGCCGCGGGCATCCATCTCATCGTGGCCACGCAGCGGCCCAGCGTCGACGTGATCACGGGTACGATCAAGAACAACTTCCCCTCGCGCATCGCGTTCCAGGTGACCAGCGACGCCGACTCGCGAACCATTCTCGACGGCAAAGGAGCCAAGCAGCTCCTGGGCATGGGAGACATGCTCCACATGGATCGAGGCATGCAGCCTCAGCGTGTTCACGGATGTTTCGTCAGCGAGGACGAGATCCTGGAGGTCGTGAAGTTCGTGAAACGACAGGCCAAGCCGGTCTACAACATGGACATCGTGCGCAAGCGCGACGAGGGTGGCGACGGGGGAGACCTCGACGAAGGGCTCGACCCGCTCTACGACCGGGCGGTCGAGATCGTGGCCGAGTCGCAGAAGGTCAGCACCAGCATGCTGCAGCGTCGGCTGGGGATCGGGTACAACCGGGCGGCCAAGATCGTCGAGGCGATGGAGGAGCGCGGCGTGATCGGTCCGGCGCGAGGGACCACGCCCCGCGAGGTCTACGTCTCGGCGGCGTGAAGGGTCACTCCGCGAAGACGGTCCCGAGCACTTCGAGGACGGCGATGGTGAGCACGATGAAGAGGACCAGGGTCATGGGGAATCGCGGCGAGGGTGGCGCGGGCTGGAGCAACCGGAGCCACGCACGGTTTGTTTCCGGGTACGCGCCGCCGTCCGTTTCCGTTCGCCCCCGTGCTGGGCCACGCCCGCCCCCGAAATCACGTAAGCGGGCCGTGAACGGCCTTGCGGGCCCGTCGACGTGCTCGCATGGATCTACGGGAACGCCCCTGCCATCCCGCGCCGGTGACGTGGCGAGCGTGGATTCGGTACGCTACGCTGTCAGCGCGAATGGCGCCCCGGGCGTCTGCCCCCGACCGGAGTCACGAACACCATGCCCAGCCCGCTCGTCTGCCTCCTTTCCTACGGCCTGATGTGCAGTCCCGGTGAGGTCATCGCGGAGATCCCTGCGGCCACACCGCTCGAACCCGCGGTCGAAGAGCCGGCGGCCGAGGAAGCCAAGCCGGGTTCGGCGTCGGCGATGTTGGCCAAGGTGCAATCCTTCTACGACTCGACCAAGGATCTCACGGCCCAGTTCAAGCAGGTCTACACGCACCCGGTCTACAACACCAAGAAGGTCAGCACGGGGACCCTCCTGGTGAAGAAGCCCGGGATGATGGTGTGGGACTACTCCGACGCGGAGAACGGAGACTTCTACGTCGACGGCAAGACCCTCCAGGTCGTCGAGCACGCCGCCAAGCAGGTCATCCGGAAGGATCTGGCCAGCTCGGACATCGCCGGGGCCGAGCAGTTTCTGTTCGGCGGCAAAAAGCTCATCGAGGACTTCAAGGTGCGCCTGGCCGAGCAGTACAACCCCGGCCTCCACAAGTCCTATGGAATGCCCGGGCACACGGTGCTCGAGCTGCAACCCAAGAAGAAGAACCCCCACTACCGCGCTCTGGCCCTGGTGGTCGACGATTCGACGGGACGTGTCGATGCGTTCGCGATTCTCAACACCGACAAGAGCGTGAACCACTTCGTGCTGTCCGACGTGCAAGCCAACGCGGGTATCGGCGCGAGCAAGATGAAGTTCAAGAAGCCCGCCGGGTACGTGCAGATCGACGGCTAGCAGCCCGTGGTGGAAGTGGGTCCGACGACCGATATTAGCCGGATTGCGT
>CAZYSW010000228.1:0-8777 GCA_964650105.1 uncultured Nannocystaceae bacterium | reverse complement strand
GCGTCGTCGACCGCCGATGCCTCCTCGGACGACGCGGCCCCCATGCCCGGTGAGGACGTGTCGGTGGTCGCCTTCGAGGGCGCTCACGTGTACTGGCTGGGCTGGGACGAGGGCCAAAACCAGCGCGACATCGACACCGAGGTCGCCTTTCCCCCTGCGGATCTCGACTACGCGCAGATCGTGCTCGAGCTGACGCTCGGCTGCCCCGACGGTCGCTGCGACTGGTGGGACCGCGCCGGCTACATCGGGGTGGTGGTCGACGAGGGCACCGAGGACGAGCGGGTCTTCGAGGTGGCGCGCTTCGTCACCCCCTATCGCGTCGGCGGGACGTGGGTGATCGACGTGACGCGGCTTCGTCCTCTGCTGTCGGATCGCAAGACGCTCCGTGTCCACATCGACACGTGGGTGGGCCCGGGCCACGCCAACGGCGACGGCTGGTTGGTCGACGCCCGGTTCGACTTCACCGGGGGCGTGCCACGCCCTCGGCCCATCGCCGTGATCCCCCTGTGGCACGAGACGAGCTTCGAGGTCGGCGATCCGGCCAAGCCCGTCGCCGACAGCGTCCCGCCCGTCACCGTCGACGTCCCCGGCTCGAGCACCCACGTGGAGCTGGTCTCGCTCATCACCGGTCACGGTCAGGGCAACCTCTACAACTGCGCCGAGTTCTGCCCCATGGTGCACGGCTTCTTGGTGGGTTCCATGCCGTGGCAGCGCGAGATCTGGCGGGACGACTGCGCGGACAATCCGATCGACGGCCAGCAAGGCACGTGGATGTACGACCGCGCGGGCTGGTGCCCGGGGGCCGACGTCCTGCCCTGGGTGGAGGACGTCACCGCGGCGGTCACCCCCGGTCGCCCGGTCGAGGTGCGCTACGACCTCCAGAGCTACGAGAACACCTGCCGCCCCGACTCGCCGGTGTGCATGGGCTGTGCCCTCGGCACCGGGTGCGAGTACGACGGCGGCAACCACACCCCGCCGCACTACAGGTTCTCCGCCTATCTCGTCGCCTACGAGTGAGGCCTCGCGCCGCGCTCACCCGGGCGCGTCAGGGGATGTCCTCGGGCGCATGGCCCTCGTGCTGGTCGACGAAGCACAGGAGGGTGTCGGGGTCGGGGGTGTCGAAGCGATACACCCAGGTCCACGAGACGGCGGCGAAGCGCTCGCCCTCCAGCTCCGGATCGGGGGTCAAGATGATGCGCAGGTCGGGACGCGCGGTCATGACCTCGCGCAACACCTCGACCTCCGCGTCGCACCCGTTCTCGCAGTGGTACAGCAGCACGACGCCCCCGTGCTCGAGGTTGTGCACCCAGTTCCCCCGCGGGGCCGGTTCGGGATACTCGGTCCAGGTCAGCCACGTCGGGTAGTGGGGCCCCGAATGCGGCGGGTTGCTCACCCACGCCACCTCGGTGTCTTGCGGGACGTGGTCCTGCCCCTCCGAGCAGAACGGGGTCCCCACCGGCGCGTCGCACCCGTCGACCTCGGCGTGCCCGGCGGGATCGCGCCCGGGTGCACACCTCTCGCCCGTGCTCGCGTCGCCGGTCTCGTCGTCGCTCGAGCCCGGGCCCGTGGTCGAGTCGGCCCCCGTGGACGTCGTCGCCGTGGGGCCCCCCGACGCCGAGGCGTCGCCGGCTTCGGCGTTGGAATCGCCGGTCGTTGCGGCCTCGGTCGTCGACCCGCCGTCGCCTCCCGATGCGGTGGGCGACGACGTGTCGTCGCTCGGGCACGCGAACAGGCACGCGACGAGGAGCAGCGACGGAAGCTTCGAGGCGTTCACCAGGCCGAGACTACCTCAGGTGGCCCGGCTTCGGTCCACCTTCGCGAGCGCCTGCAGCAAGGTGTCGCCCAACGACGAGACCAGCTCGTCCACCTGACCCCCGGCGCGCCGCACCAGGCTCCGATGGCTGGCGATCTTGTCGATCTTCGACTGCAGGAGGTCGCGGGCTCGCTTGAGGCGGCTCTTGATCGTGCCCGGCGACGTCCCGAGGACCTCGGCGATCTCGGCCACGCTCAGGCCTTCCCAGTAGTGGAGCTCGAGCGCGATCTGTGGATCGAGCGGGATCGAGCGCATCGCCGTCAGCAAGAGCCGCTGCTCCTCGGAGCGGGCCAGGGCCCGATTCGGCTCGTGCCGGCTGTCGGCGGGGAAGGCCTCCACGGCCGAGACGCAGTCGGGGTCGAGCTCCGTCCATCGTCGATGGCGTTCGCGCAGCGCATCGACCAGTTGTCGCCGCGCGATGGTGAACAGGTAGGCGCGGAAGGACCGGGTCCTTTCGATGCGATCGCGAGCCTCGGCCAGACACAGGAAGGTCTGCTGCGTCAGATCGTCCACGCCGTCGGCGAGCTTGGTGCGAAAAAAGCGGTACACGCTCGTGAAGTGGCGCCGCAGCAGCAGGCTTCCGGCCCGGTCGTCGCCCGCCCGCCATCGTTCCAGCAGGTGAAAGTCCTCGTTCACTGGACCCTACCTCCCCCGCGAATCGCGAGCCGCTCGATGTGCTCGGCTCGCGTCGATCGATCGAGGGACGGATTGCGGTCCATCAGCTCGAGCGCCCGGCTGCGGGCCTCGAACTCCGCCCGTACGTCGCCCCGGGCCCGATGGATGCGAGCCGCCAGCGTCCACGCGATCAGCTCCTCGGGACGCTCCGAGCCCGCGACGATCTCCAAGGACGCCTCCACGTGCTCCAGCGCCACCTCGGCGCGATCCCGCCCGAGCTCGATGGCCCCCAGGTTGTTGAGCGAGGCGGCGACCAGCGGATGCCTCGCGCCCAGCGTCGCGCGGCGGATCTCCAGCGACCGGGCACAGGCCGCCCGCGCTTCGTCGAGCCGCCCCAGCCCGATGAGCGTGTTTCCGACGTGATTGAGGGTGCGGGCCACCGCGGGGTGGTGGCGCCCCAAGAGACCCTCTTGCACCCGCAGCGCCGCCAGGTAGTTCTCGAGCGCTTCGGCGTGGCGTCCCTGCCGATACTGCACGCCGCCGAGGTTGTGGGCGAGACGAGCTTCGCGGACCGGGTCGTGCGGTCTGCGGTCCAGCTCCGCGCGCACGAACCGGGCCCAACGCTCGGCCTCGGCGGGCTCGCCTCGCTCGACGCCGAGCAGCCACACCAGATCGATGGCCGCGTCCGCAGCGATGCCGTCCGCACCGGCCGACGTTGCCGCCCACGTCGCGTCCTCGAGGTGATGGCGCGCGGCCTCGAAGTCGCCGAGCTCGAGCAGGGCCGCCCCCAGCCGACGGCGCGCCGCCACGACGAGCGGGTCTTCGTCCCCGAGCCCGCCGGCGCTCTCGGTGGACGAGGTCAGGAGGCGATGCGTCGCCGCGGGCCCGCCCTCGGGTTCGGTGAACGCCACGTTGGCCACCGCCAAGGTGAGCGCGCCGACCGACAGCACGGGGAGCACCGCCCGGGTGTGGCCACGCCGACGCATCGCTCGCTCGACGGCATCGAGAGCGTCGTCGAGCGTCGGGAAGCGATCGCTGGCTCGGGGGGCCAGCACGCGTCGGATCGTTCGATGCAGGCCCAAGGGGATGCGGCGCGGGCCCGGGTTGCATCGTCGCTGCAGCTTGGCGCGGGCCAGCGCCTTCATGCCCCCGCCGAAGGGGCGCGCGCCCGCGACGATCTCGTACAGGGTCACGCCGAAGCTGTACTGATCGGAGCGGGCGTCGACCGACGCCGCGGCGTGCTGCTCGGGGGACATGTACGCCGGCGTTCCCAGGCGCGTCCCCGTTCGCGTCAGGAGCGTACTCGCGCCTTGGGGGTCGGGCGCCGCCGGTGAGGCGAGATCTTCGGACCGACCGACGAGGCCGAAGTCGAGCACGCGCGGCCGGCCGTCGTCGCCCACCAGGACGTTCTCGGGCTTGAAGTCTCGATGCACCAGCCCCGCGGCGTGGGCGGCCGCCAACCCGCGGCCCGCCTGAACCAGGAGCGACACCATTTCCGGCCACGGCCGCTCGCCCTCCTCGAGGATCCGTCGGAGCGTCCGCCCCTCGACCAGCTCCATCACCAAGAAGACGCCGCCCCGCGAGCCCTGCACCCACGCCGGCTGGACCCCCGCGTCGAGCTCGAGCTCGTCGGTGGTCCCGACGGCGAGCACCTCGATCACGTTGGGATGGGTGAGCCGGGCCAGCGCTCGCGCCTCGCGGACCAGCCGAAACCCGGCGGCTCGCCCCGCGTCGGCGTGCAGCAGCTTGATCGCGACCTGGCGATCGAGATCGGGGTCGTACGCGCGAAAGACCGTCCCCGATCCGCCGCTGCCGATCGGCTCGCGCAGCCGATAACGCGAGGCCCTGGGTCCCGTCGTTGCGCCGCCGAACAGCCGAGCTTCCAGGCTCGCCAGCGCGACCCGCTCGGCGAGCGGATCGAACGACAGGCCCGCGTGCAGCAGCCGTTCGGCGGACGGGGCGGCGACGAAAGGCGTCGTCGGCACGCCCGCAGGATAGCCGACGCCCCGACGTGACAGGCCGGGTGAAACGACCCCTACGGCCGTGCGATTACGCGGGCACCCGACCCTTGGCGCGCACCCAGGTCTGGTTCATCTCCAGCGTGAATTGGATGAACTGCTTCATGCGGGCCTCGACGAGCGCGGTGTCCACCGGTTTGCCGCTGTGGCGCGCCACGGCCTGCGCCCACGTCGTCCAGTAGTTGCGCTCCATCTGCTCCCATCGCTCGAGGCTCTCCAGCGGCTCGGGGGCCCAGTCGCGATCGCGCCGCCACAGGTCGACCTCGTGGCGGAACCGCTCGATCTCGCTGCGCAACCTGACGCACTCCTCGTCCGCGTAAGCGCTCGCGGCCCCGCTGTAGGCCGACACCGCCGGCGGGGGGGCCACTTGGTTGATGGCCGAACAGCTCGGGCACTGGACGTTGCTCATCACCGTCGGATCGGGCACTTGCAACCCGGTCCCGCACTGCGTGCAGTTGACCGGCTCGGCGAGCTGGGCCTGCGCACGCGGCCAGAGATTCCGGTAGAAGTTGGCCACCATCGTCGCCTTCCACTGGTTCCACCGGGCGTCCAGATCGAGCTGTGCGTCGGCCTTTCGATCGAGCCCGGGATCGAGGAGATCGGCCTCCTCGAACAGGGGCTGGATCTGATCGTCCCAGGTCTGCTCGAGCCTGTCGCGGAGCTGGGAGTAGCGATGCTCGAGGCCGGACATGGCGTTCTGGTAGGACATGAAGTCCTCCGGGTTTTGTGCCATGAGCCCCTGCAGGCCCTGTTCGGCCTCGGTCATGATCTCTTGCAGACGGCCGTAGATCTTGCCGAGGAAGGCCTCGAACCGCTGCATGACGGGATGCTTGGACGCGTTCATGTCAATCGTCTCCGGAGGTCTCGAGCTCGTCGGTACCTCCACCGAACAAGTTGTTGCCGCAGAACTTGCAGGTGAACACGAGCTCTGCGGTCTGCGCCGCCCCGCACCCTGGGCACTGCAGCGTGATCTGTCGCTCCTGCTTCCAGCTGTTCCACGGATTGATCTCCGCGGTCGCGCGGACGTTGGCGAAGATCCCCCCCAGGCCCGCCCCGGTCTGGGGCGGGGGCCGCAGCGCCTGGTGGTAGGCCTGAGTCTGGGTCGCCACCAGGTTCTGGACCTGAGCCGCGATGGCCTGGAAGCGAGCCGCGACGGCGGGATCGCTCTGGATCTCCGCGTGGTGGATGGCCCAGATCTGGCCCAACGTGCGATGAGCATCTTGGGCCAGGCACTGCAGGACCTGGGTGACCTCCTCGGGGAACGCCCCGCGGTTGTGTCGGCGCTGGGCCGCGACGGCGCCGCGCTGGTGCTTGGGGACCGTCGAGGCCAGGCCGAACACCCCCATCACCTGGTCCCACCGGGCGGCGCCACCGGGGGGAGAGCTCAGCGCGACGTCCAGGATCTGCGCCACGTGTCCGTGGAGCAGAGATTCGTATCGATCGAGGATGGGCGCCACCTCGAGCATGGCCCGCTCGTTCGGTCGACCGTCAGAAGGTGAGATCGCTGTCGGCGGCCGCCGGCGTGCCTGCGCTGTACTGCGCCTAGTAGCGCTCCGCTTCCTCGTTGTAGCGGGTCATGAGGCTCAGGTCGTTCATCATCTTCGTCATCCACCACATGCTGATGTTCGACCAGTCACCTGCGGTGATGCCGAAGGTGTGCTTGAGCATGGCGTTGACGTCCTGACCGGTCTTCGACCACGCGGTCATCGCCCCTTGGATCTCGCACAGCTTCTCGAAGGGCACGGGCTCGCTGCCGCCGGCCTCGCCCGTGGTGCCCATGACCTGACCCGCGGCCTGGGCCGCGCCGCCGAACTGCCCGGACCCGGCGTTCGCGAACGCCTTGGCGTACGCGGTGGTGATGGCCTGGGTGGTGTCCTTGGCCATGCGATCGGTCCAGGTGGAGTTGACCCGCTGCCACTTGGCCATGTCGATACCGTGCTGGGCGAGCATGGCGTTGAACTGCTCGGGTGTGGTGCCGGTGGCCGACGCCGCCGCGAGCTTGGCGTAGGTGTCGAGATCCACGCCCTCGACGGGCGCCAGAAGCTCGGGGTTGGCCGCCAGCGCGGCCGCGGACTTGGCCTCCTGCATCTTCATCATGCCGGCCATGGCCGCCTTGCTGACGCGCTCCTGATCCCACATGAAATCCTCGAGGTTGACCGCGCCGGGGCTGTGGGGATGGCCGTAGTACTTCAAGAAGGTGTGCTCGACCTGGAAGAAGTGGCCCATGTCGCGATAGCCGAACGACTGCACCTTGCGCTCGGCCTCCTCCGCGTCGCCGGCGTGCAGCATGTCGAACTCGGTCTTGTGCCACCAGAAGGTGTCGAAGTCGTCCTTGCTGACCGGACCCCACTCGTCTTGCCACTGCGCGGGAGGAACGGCCCGGTTCCAGGTGCTCGTCCAGTGGTAGGAGCCGTCGTCGGGATCGTGCATCAGGGCAGCGCCCTGCTCGGTGCGGACGGCGTTGCCCTCGACCACGTGGATGTGCTCGGCGCCTTCGATGTGCTCGAGCCCCTTGATGTGTCGGCCGAGCTGTTCGCGATGCGCGTCCGCGGAGCCCCCGGCGGCCTGCAGGGCAGCCTGAGCGGTGTTGGTGACGTTCTTGTTGATGCCGAAGAGGCTGAGGATCCAGCGAATGAGGGCGTCGATCATCGGTGCTCCTGAAGCGTGGCGCTATCGCGCCCGGGGACAGTACCCGATCTCCCCCGCTTCGTTCCGAGCGCCGTACTCGGACTCCCGGACGTCGTTTTGGACGCTTCTCGGGCTTCGGGCGCCCCACCGGCGGCGGGTCGGAGCACCCAACGAGCGCCGCCTCACGAACGGTGACCCCCGTCGGCGATGTCGGGCAGCGTCGAGATCGCCCGGCGCGCGGTCGGCGAGCGCGATCGGCACGTGCCGATCGTGGCCGAGCACCGACTCCGGCTCGAGCCCCTGGCCGTCGTCGACCCCGTGCCGAGGGGGGTCGTCGCAGTCGCGATCACCCCTCGTCTCGGCGCAGCGTCGCCAGCACCGAGATGTCCTCGAGGGTGGTGGTGTCGCCCGTGGGGACCTCGCCGCTGGCCAGCTCCTTGAGGAGACGGCGCATGATCTTGCCGCTGCGCG
The DNA here is from genome assembly GCA_964650105.1 of uncultured Nannocystaceae bacterium. Lineage (GTDB taxonomy): Bacteria > Myxococcota_A > Polyangia > Nannocystales > Nannocystaceae > CAZYSW01. Next base: position 1,232 of record CAZYSW010000228.1, on the reverse strand, counting down.
TCTTGGGCAGGGCGTCCGCGAAGCGGATCGCATCGGGGCGCGCGAACTTGCCGATGTCCTGGACCACCAGGTTCGCGAGCTCCTCGCGCAGCGCGGGCGTGGGCGTCGTCCCCTGCCGCAAGGTCACGAACGCGACGAGCGCCTGTCCCTTCAGATCGTCGGGGCGGCCCACCACGGCGGCCTCCGCCACGTGCTCGTGCGCCACCAGGATGCTCTCGATCTCCGCGGTACCGAGGCGGTGGCCCGCCACGTTGACCACGTCGTCGACCCGCCCCATCACCCAGAAGTTTCCGCGTTCGTCCCGACGCGCCCCGTCCCCGGTGAAGTACCGACCCGGAAAGCGGGAGAAGTAGCTCTGCCGGAACCGCTCGTCGTTCCCCCAGATCGTGCGCAGCATCGAGGGCCACGGCTCCTCGATGACCAGCAGGCCACCCTCGTTGGGGTCGGCCTCGGTGCCGTCCTCGCGCAGGACCTTGGGCACCACGCCAAAGAACGGCACGGTGCACGAACCCGGCACCGTCGGGATGGCACCCGGCAGCGGGCTCATCATGATGGTCCCGGTCTCGGTCTGCCACCAGGTGTCCACGATGGGGCAGCGATTCTTCCCGATCACCTTGCGGTACCACATCCAGGCCTCGGGGTTGATGGGCTCGCCGACGGTTCCCAGGACGCGAAGCGACGAGAGGTCGTGGCGATTGGGGTGCTCGTCACCCCACCGGATGAACGCCCGGATCGCGGTGGGAGCGGTGTAGAAGACCGTCACCCGATGGCGCGCGATCATCTCCCAGAACCGATCGGGACCCGGGTGATTGGGCGCGCCTTCTTACATGATCACCGTGGCCGCGTTGGACAGTGGCCCGTACACGATGTAGCTGTGCCCGGTCACCCACCCCACGTCCGCGGTGCACCAGTAGACGTCGTCCTCCTTCAGATCGAACACGTACTTCGTCGTCAGGTAGGTCGCGACCATGTAGCCGCCGGTGGTGTGCAGCACGCCCTTGGGCTTGCCCGTGGTCCCCGACGTATAGAGGATGTACAGGGGGTGCTCCGCCTCCAGCTCCGCCGCCTCGCACGCGTCGGGCTCGGCCGACACGAGGTCGTCCCACTCCAGGTCGCGCCCCGCCTTCATCTCGATGGGGGTGTTCGTGCGGCGGAGCACCACGGTGTGCTCGACGCTCGGGCAGCCGTGGGCCAGCGCCGCGTCGACCTGCGCCTTGAGGGCGACGATCTTG
>CAZYSW010000227.1:0-8794 GCA_964650105.1 uncultured Nannocystaceae bacterium | reverse complement strand
AGGTCGTGGAGCACGTGCCCGACGTCGCCGCCTTCGTGAAGGCGTGCGCCGAGCACGGCATCACCTTCGTGGGCCCGCCGACGGAGGCCATGCGCGCCATGGGCGGCAAGATCGAGGCGAAGCGCACCATGGAGGCCGCGGGCGTCCCCGTGGTGCCGTGGCACGCGGGGCACCTCGAGACCGAGGACGAGGCGGCGCACATGGCCATCGAGCTCGCCGACGCCTACGCCGCGAGCGGGGACGAGGAGGGCGAGCTGCGAGCGCTCGCGCTCGGCTACCGTCGGGCCCCCGCCTCGGCCACGCTGCGGGCCCGGCTGCAGGCGTCCTACGAGCAGCGCGGCGATCATCGCGGGCTGGCGGAGATGCTGCTCACCACCGCCGAGGCCGAATCCGACCCCGCGCTCGCGGTCACGATGCTGCGTCAGGCCGCGGCCATCCACGCCGAGACACTGTTCGAGCCCCACGCCGCGGCGGAGATCCTCGAGCGCGCTCGGGCGGTGGCCCCCGAGGACACCCCCCTCGGCCTGGAGCTCGCCAGCGCCCTGGCGGCTGCGGGCGACACCGACCGCGCCACCCAGATGGTGTCGACGCTGCTCGACGATCCCTTCTTGGACCCGGGCATGCGTCTGCAGGTGCTGTCGACCCGCGGGATTCTGCGCTCGACGGCCGGCGACCTCGACGGGGCGGTCGAGGACTTCGAGGCGGCGCTGTCGGGCGGGGGCGACGTCGGCGAGCACCTCGTCGAGGCGCTCGAGCGTCGGCGGGAAGCCGCCGCTCGAGGCGGGGACACCGAGCTCGAACGGGTCACCACCTTGCGCATGGTCTCGCTACTGACCGAGCGAGACGAGCGCGAGCGCGCGCGCACGCTGCTTTCGGGGTGGATCGAGCGCGAGCGCAAGGACACCGAAGCGCTCCGTCTCCTCCGGGAGATCGACACCGCCGACGAGCGATGGGACGCGGTGGCCAAGACCTGCGGTCGGCTGGTCGCCATCGAGACCGGCGAGCGCCAGGTCGACGCCGCCTTGGCGCTTTCGGACGCGTGCCAGCGGATGGGCAAGCCCGAGGAGGCCCGTGCCGGGCTCGAGCACGCACGCCGCAAGCAGCCCGACAACGCCGACCTTCGTCGAGAGCTACGGCGGATCTACGAGCTCACCGGCGCCGACCAGGAGCTCGCGCGGCTGCTTCTGCAGGAGGCCGACGACGCGCCTTCGCCCGAGGAGCGGCTCGAGATCTTGCGACGGGCCACCGACCTGCTCGTCGCCGTCGGCGACGTGCAGGCCGCCCTCCCCGGCTTGCAGGAAATCCTGACGGCGAGCCCCGGAGACATCGCGGCGAGCATCACGCTGGCCGACGCATACATGGCTTCCGGCCAGGTCGACGATGCCGACGTCGTGCTCGATCGGGCCATCGCCGAGGCGGGCAACCGCCGCACGCCCGAGCTCGGGATGCTGTATCACCGCAAGGCGCGCGTAGCCGGTCACCGGCGGGACCCGCAGACCCAGCTCGCGCTTTTGCAGCAGGCCTTCGCCTGCGACAAGAACAACGGGTACGTCGCGGCCGAGCTGGCCGATCTCGCCGAGATGCTCGAAGCCTGGGACCTGGCGGTCCGCGTGCTCCGGACGATCACCCTCATCGACACGGAGTGTCCGATCAGCCGGGCGCAGGCCTTTCTCCGTCAGGCCCAGATCTGCTTCCGCCGCGGCGACCGTCAGCGGGCCGTCCTGTGGGCGAAGAAGGCCCAGCACGAATCCCCGCAAGACGTAGAGATCCACACCTTCCTCACCCAGCTCGGCGAGGCATAAGCGAGTCGCGCGCTTTTTCGTGCAACGATCGACGCACTTCGGCCGATGATCCGTCGTGCACCCGGTGCGCACCTGCGAGGCGGCGGATCTCGGGCTGGGCAAGGGCATCGTGTACGTCGCGGGTACGGTCCCGGCTCGCCCACGGCTGGCGGTCGTCGGCAGCAGGGCCGCGCTGCGCCACATCCGGGCCGTGGTCCCCACCATCGTCGAGGTCGCAGCAGCGCGCGGGTTCTCGATCGTCTCCGGGGGGGCGCTCGGGATCGACGGCGACGCGCACCGGGCTGCATTGGCCCGAGACGTGGCCCAAATGGCCATCTTGCCGTGCGGGCCCGATCGCCTCTATCCCCCCGACCACGCCGGGCTGTTCGCGTCCATGGTGGCGGCCCACGGCGCGCTCTTGTTCCCACATCCTCCACGCACCCCATCGGCGCGGGGCATGTTCGCCAGCCGCAACCGCCTGGTCGTGGACGCCAGCGATGCCGTGCTGGTCGTGCAGGCGCAGGTTCGCTCCGGCACCATGCACACCGGCTCGCTCGCCCTGCGGCGAGGCGTTCCGTTGGGGGTCGTGCTCGGAACCCCCGGCTGTGCGGTGCTCGTCGGTCGTGGAGGCGTCCCGCTGGGCGACACACCCCCCACACCGCCGTCCGTCCGTCGCGATCTCGAGCCGTGGCTCGACGCCGTCCTGTCGGGCGAGACCGCGGTCGCCCGCGCCCCGAAGTGGCCCGAGCACCTCGCGTGGCTGCGCGACGTCATGGTTCGCCACGCCGACGCCGGAACCACCCTCGACGACCTCCCCGATCCCTTCCGGGGCACCATCGCGCTCACGGAGGCCGAGACCTTGGGCCTGATCGTCGAGACCCACCCCGGCCGGTACACCCCCCGCGCCTGAATCGGGGCGCCGCTACTTGCTGCCGCCGAGCTTGAAGCCGCCGCTGGCCTTGGCCTTACCGTTGCCGGTCTGGACCTTGCCCTCGGCCTCGGCTTCGAGCCGCCCGCGATCGCTCTCCGCCTGGCCTTCGCGGCCGTCGAGGCCCGGACCGCGGAGCTCCACGTGGTCGCCGCGCTCGAGCTCCCGCCGGGCGTAGGTGACGACACCGAGCGACGTCTCGTCCTGGACGTCCACCACCAACACGGTGCCGATGACCCGGCGCGGCCAGCCGTCCTCGTACGGGATGTGGAACACCCGCTTTGGGGTGTACTCGTCGCCCTTGCGAACCACCTCGAGCACGTTGCCCAGCTCGACCCCGTCGGCCTTGCCCAAATCGGTGATCACGAACTGCTCCTCGCCGGCGAGGAGCTCCTGCTTGCCCTTGCGAGGCTTCTTGCGGTTCTTGCCCAAACGGATCGGCCCGGTCGAGTTGAGCGTCATGACGATCTCGCCCGAGGCCGAGCGCGACGCCTCGGTCGGTTCCACGCGCCGGAACTGACGCCGCAACGGCCCGACTCGATAACCCCGCTCGATGGGGTTGAGACTGTTGACGACCAGGCCCTCGGCGGTCTTGCGGGCGATGTCTCCCACCTCGACCTCGCCCATCACCTGCACGATGTACCCGAGCACGTTCTTGCGCTTGGTGTCCCACACCTTTCGCGTGGGCGCGTAGACCATGAGGCGCTCCCCGGGAATGGGCGGGTTGCCCCGGTCATAGTCCATGTACAGCGTATCGAGCGTGCCCATCATGACGGCGGCCTCGGCCCCGCCCACGACCTTCATCGACGTCTCGAAGTCCTTGGCGTCGACGAAGACGAACTGGTTGAGCAGGTATGGATCCCTGCGCGTGCGCTCGGGAGTCTTGGTCCGGGAGAAGCGGAGGCCGCGATCGGTCTCCTGCGCGCGGGCTCGTCTCCTCGGCTGATTCGGATCGAACAGGCGGATCCGGTCGCCGGGGAAGATCCAGTGGGCGTTGGTGATGTGCTCGTTCCACGACCAGACCTTGGGCCACATGTACGGGTCGTGAAAGTAGAACGAGGAGATGTCCCACAACGTGTCGCCTTCCTGCACGGTGTGGAACTCGGGCACTTCGTCTGCCAGCGTCGGCTGATCGCCGGCGAACGGATCGTCGGTGATCTGCAGGCCTCCGATGACCTGCCCGTCGGGTCCGATGCTGCGCGCGGTGGATCCGTACGTCCGATCCGCCCCGCGCGTTTGACCACGCTCGACGAACCCGGGATCCGCCTGCGTCCCCGGATCGAACTCCGCCCCGGCGGGGGGCGTGCCGAACGCGGCGTCCACGGCCGCCGAGCGCACGGGTCCCGTTTGCACGGCGCCGGCTTGGGCCGGCGGGGCCGGTGGAGGCTCGACCGGCGCAAGGATCAGAAAGCTCGTGAACGCCGGGCTCAGTACCGCGAGGGTCGTCATGATCGTCACATTCCGAGCTCGGGTAGACGCGCCCGCGCGATGTCGCTGGCGCGTTCCCCGGGATACGCGGCGACGAGCTGCGTCAGCACGTCCAGGGCATTGGCCGTGTCGCCGAGGTTTTGATAGCAAAGCCCGATCTTGAGCAGGGCGTCGGGCGCCTTGTTGCCACCACCGTAGCGCTCGACGACCTCGGTGAAGGCCGCGAGCGCATCGGCGTAATGCTCCTGGTCGTAGGCCGCTTCACCCTTCCAGTACAGGGCGTTGTCGGCGTAGTCGTGGTCGGGGTACCGCGCGGCGATCGAGGCGAACGCTCGTTCGGCAGCCTCGACCTCCCCCGCCTTGTACATCGCCATCGCGGCGTCGTACTCGACCTTGACGGGGTCGACGTTCTGCCCCCGCTTGCCCCGATCGCGCGATCGGGCCGAGGACCGGGCGAGCTCGGGGCGCGGCGCCTTGGTGAGCTCGACCAGCCGCGAACCGACGAGGCGATAGCTCCGAGCCGCGCTGGGCTCGGCGACCTCCGCCGCATCGTCGGCCAACCCGAGCTGCGGCTCGGCGAGCTCGGCTTCGTCGAGCTCCGCGAGCGCATCGGGCACCGAGCGCAGGGGTCGTCCACGTCGGGACTCGGGCACGGTCCGGGCCTCGACGTCGCGTGCGGAAGCAGAGCGTCGCCCATCGTCGCGCCGTGATGCCGGGGGTCCTTGAGGCGCGAGCTTGACGACCGGCAGCGCTCGCCCGTCGGGCAGGCTGCGCACCCCCAACTCGTGACCGTCGACACCCGACGGGGCCGCCTCGGCCTCCAGCTCCGGATCGATCCCCTGGGTCTCGAGCCGCACGACGCGATCTTCGAGGATCTGGACGCGGCGCCGAAGGGCCGCGTTCTCGCCGCGTAGCGCGGCGAGCGGGTCGGGAGCGGCCGACGTCCGCGTTGCCTCGCGATGGGCGCACCCTCCCGCGAAGGTGGTCGCGAGCACCAGGATCCACGGTCGCAGTGTGGGCATGCGCCCGGCAAGGCTAGCAAGGCCCCGCGCGGCCCCCAAAAAACGGCAACGGACGTCGGGGTGGCTGCGGCGGGCTGCGAAAGCGCGCCCGCGTTGCGCACGATCGCGCAAGGCCCCCCGCGCGCCCTGCCCATGGGCGCGTTCGCGTTCGCGGGAGTCGAGGGCCCGGGCAGGCCGGCGATTTCGCGGCTCGCGGTGGGGAAACCCCGTCGAGCGGCTACAATCCGAGCTTCTCGCGGGTGATCGTGGCATGAACCCAGGTGCGTCCGCGTGAATGCTCGCTCGCACCCGGGCGTCACTCGCAGCCCGCTCCCGATTCTCGCCATGCACGCACGAATTCGATCCATCGTCGCGGCCCTGGCCGAGGCCACCCCCGTCGGGCTGCAAGCCCGCATCGCCGCAGGCGCCGATCAAGAGGTCGGTCCGGGGCGCGTCATCCGGGTCACGATCAACGCCGTCGGCAGCGACAAGTACGCGTCCTTTCACGGCGCGGTGACGATCCAACGCTCCGGGAACAAGGAGGTCTACTACTGGGGCGGGTCCACGTGCCCCGCGCAGAAGTTCTCCGACGAACAGGTCGAGCTCTTGACCAAGGCCTTCTACAACCGCAAGGCGACGCTGGTGATCCCGCGGTTCGTCGAGGGCCAGGGCATGGGCGGCGGGGCGCGATGTCTCGTGGCCTTCGAGCTCGTCGCCGGCTGATCGTGGTCACGCACGCACGGCGACGCCGCTATGCGCTCGCCGGCCGCCGCCACGCCAGCACGGCCAGGACGGCGTAGAGCAGCAGCTCCGTGATCTCGTCGAGCTCCGATTCCCAGTCGGGAACGGCGAGCGTGCCCGTCAACGAGGCGACGCCGAGACACGCCAGCGCCAGCGCGTGATCGGGTGCGGGCGCGACGTCTCCGAGCGCCTCTTGCCACCGATGCACCCAGACCTCCTCGCCGCGGATGCCCACCGAGGCGAGCAAGACGGGTCCGAACAACGCCACGACCGGGACCGCGAACAGCAAGTACGAGGCGCCCGACCACGCGTTGTGGAAATCGGATCGCCCCGAGATCGCACGAACGGCATCGGCCACCACTTCGACCCCGAGGACCGAACCCCACCCCAACTCCTCGCCGAGCACGATCCCGCAAAAGCACGCCATCCCGAGCGCAATCGCGCGGCCGCGCGCGGCCGCGCGGATCCCCACGCGAAAAAATCCGGTTCCCGCCGCCGCGACCACCAGGTGCGAGAGGTGCTCGAGCGGCCCTTCCTTGGCCGCCAGCCACCGCATCGTCGCCGGCCACGCAACGGCCGCCAGCGCGACGATCAGATGAGCGACCACCACCGACGACGCCACCGGTGAGCGCGTGAAAACGAGGCGACCGCTGGCCATGGCGTGTGATCGAGGGCCGGCCGACCCGAGCCTCGACCAGCGTATCAGGCTCGCGCACGGCGTGGCGCGGCTCGGGCGCCGGTGTCGAGCGAACGCACCGGCGTCCGCGAGAGATCGGAGATCTCGCGATTCGGAGCGACTCACGTGCGCGCGTCGTTCACCGGAGCGACGCCCGAAGCTCCACTGACGCCGATGATCTCGCGCGCTTGCGGGGGCTTCGGCCGCCCCCGCCCCGCACTCGCCGACCACGTGGCGCGATCGAGCGGGTCTCGCGATCGTCGGCTCCACGCGAATCACCGCGCTTCTTCGCAAAAGCGGACGCAAGGGGTCGACGTGAGCGGCTCGGACGTGTATGACGGGACCGCCGTGGGTGCTCTCGAACCACGACGCGCCATGCTGATCGGGTGGCGCGGCGGTGTGGGCCGAGCGGTCGTCAGCCTGCTCGCCAACCATCCGCGGGTGCAGGATCACAGCGCCACGATCGAGTCGTTGCACCTCGTCGACGCCGAGGACGGCCCGATTCCCGCCCTGCCCTCGTGGATGCATCCTTTGCCGCCCAAGCGCTTGAACGCGGCCGCCGACCTCACCCGGCTTCTCGCAGACGTCCCGGTGCACACCGTGGTCGAGGTCGCCCACGTGGGTACGCTGGACTGCGTGCTCGCCTGCGGCGCTCGAGGTGCCGATTTCCTGTCCACCAGCCTCGAGAACTGGCACGCCCGTCACCTCGACCGCGCCGCCGAGGACAACCGCGCCATACTCGCTGCACGCAAGCTCGTGCCGCCCGCTCGGCCGGCCGTCGGCGCGGGGAGCCACCTCGTCGGCAGCGGAATGAATCCGGGCATCGTGAACGCCCTGGTCGCGTCGGCGCTGGAGCGTTTCGCCGAGCGCGTGGGCGTGCCCCCGACGGTCGACGATCTCGATCTTCACGCCATCCTCGTCACCGAAGAGGACACCACCATGCTGGCGTCGGGCTCGGTACCGCCCGACACGTTCGCCGTCACGTGGTCGCCCGAGGGTTGCCTCGACGAGTTGTTCGAACCGGTCGCGATGTACTTCGACCGCGGCGCACCCGCGGAGATGGATCATCCCCCCTACGCGGGGGCGTACCGGGTGCGGTGTGGCGATTGCCTGGTCGACGGCATGCTCGTGCCCCACGACGAGGTGGTCACGCTCGGATGGCGTCACCCGACCGTGGAGGTGGGGTTCGTCTATCGACTCCCGCCCGCCACGCGTGCGTTCCTCGCCGACCTCCCGCCGGACGATCCGAGCAAGTTCCCGGTGCTGCGGCTTTATCCGCCTCACCTCCGCGAACCGCTGGTCGGCCGCGATTGCGTGGGCGTGCTCCTGTGCAGCCGCCGATACGGAGAGTTGTGGTTGGGCTTTCGAACCGACGCCTCCGAAGGGCGCCGGTGGGGGACCAACGCCACCGAGCTCCAGGTCGCCGCGGGCGTGGTGGCGGGGTGGCGGATGCTGGGTCAGCGCCGAGGCATTCACGTGGTCGAGGAGCTGGAGGCCTCCACCTATCTGCAGCACGTCGAGGCGATCCTCGGACCCGCCTACGAGGTTCACGACCCGGACGCCCCGGTCCTGTCGCTGCGCGAGCGCAGGGTGGCGTCGTCCGCTTCGTAGCGACCGAGACCCGACCTCGCCCGGGTCGGGCCTCGCCTCCCCGAGCCGGCCGCCGACAGCCCCCAAACCGTGGTCGCTCCGCGAGCGTCGCCCAGCCGTTGACACCCCCGCGACGACGGCCGTAGATGTCGGCTGCCGCCGGTTCGCCCTCGGGGCGAGGCAAGAGGGAACGCGGTGAGATTCCGCGGCTGTCCCGCAGCGGTGAGCAGGAACGAACGTCGCATCCGGACCTCCGGAGGCACTGGGGGCGCGCCCCCGGGAAGCCGCGATCAGTAGGACCCCGATCTCGGTCGGTTTGCCTGCGAGCCCGAAGACCTGCCGGTGGCCCCACGGTCCGAACACGAACACCGTGGGTGCTCACGTCCCGACGTCCGGGGATCAGGCGGCGGGGTTCACGGTCCAAGCGAGCGTCCGTGCGCTTCTCGTCTTGTGTGTCCGAACGCGGGGCCCACCTCCTCCGCGCGCGACGGAGACAACGACGAGACGAATCATGCACGACCAAGGCAACCTCATTCGCATCCTCTCCCTCACGCTCTTGCTGGGCGCATCGACGGCCCTCCCCGCCTGTGGGGACGATGGCTCCTCGCAAACGAGCACCGATACCGCCGCGACGGGCTCCGACGAGACC
>CAZYSW010000226.1:0-8958 GCA_964650105.1 uncultured Nannocystaceae bacterium | reverse complement strand
GGCGTCACGAGCGGTTCCCAATCGCCGGGTCACCGTGCACGGGCCGACGAGCCCGGTCGTCTTCGAATCTCCTTGCGTCGCGCACCGGCGGCCCATGGGTGGGTTCCCGTGTCTCGAGCTCGCCGTCTCGTGGCGGCCGGGCGAGACGAACCGTAGGAGGCGGGTTCCGAGCGTCGAGCGACGCACGGCGTCGTCGTCGGAAGCGGCCTCGTCGGGCGCAGGGGCGGGTGGCGCAGGTGGGCGCGACCCCGCTCGCGGGACACGTCGGGGCCCACGCCTCGCCGGCGCGCAACGGGGGCACCATCGGGGCGGAGCCCCGGTCGAGGTTTTCGTCGCCGGGCGCCTGGACCTCGTGGCGAATTCACGTGCCGGGCGGCCTCGCCGGGGGTCGGGACGGTGCGGGCACGCGTGGGCGGAGCAGCGCCGACGCGGTGGGTCGACGGTCGGGCGTGACCATGGCGGCGAGGGGCTCGGTGCACGGTCGCCGCGTCGTCGAAACGCAGCTTCGGCCTGCTATCCTCCCGCCAGTGCCGCAGGCATTGCTCGAGCCCGTCGCTGCCGGTCAGACGCGTTTTCGGATGCAGGGGCTGCAGCCCGACGCGCGCGGGATCGCGATCGGGCGCGAGGTCCTGGTCGTCTTTCCGTCCATCGACTGGCTCGTCTCGTTCCTCGGCGCATTCAGCGACGAGGCGAGCCTCGACGACTTGCTGCCGACCATGACCCTGGAGCACGCCCGCCGCGAGGGCGGTGGCCATGCGATCTTGTTGCGCTGCGCGGCCGGGGACGGCTACGCGATCGATCGCCTCGCGCGGCTGGCAGGAGCCACGCGCGGGCAGCTCTATACCGGCGCCGGATCGGTCTTCGTCCGCTGGCGAGAGCGCGACGCGCCTTTCGGCTACGACCTCATCGAGCCGACGGTGCCGGGTGCCGACGAGGTGGTGGTCGTGGACGTGGACTACCTCGCGCGCTACGCGACGCTCGATCGCATGGACCCCGTCGACCTGATCCAGCGTCTGCAGCTCCGACGGGTTCCGCTGCCCCTGGGTGGAATCGCGAAGGATCCGGACCTGTGCGGTCTCAAGGAGATGGCCCTCGTCCTCGTTTCACCGGGGCTGGCGGAGCGAACGCTGGCCTACCTGTGGAGGCAGGAGGTGCCCATGGCCGGCTACTACGTCGTGTTGGAGGGGGACCGACGCCCCAGCCTGCTTCTGCGGCTCCGCCATCCTCGCGGACGCATCCTCGACCTCCTGCACGGGACTCCCGGCATCGAGCTGCTCGCCCCGGTGTCCTCGCGCGCCGCGGTCCAGGTGGGGTTCAGGCACCCGATTCAACTCGCGTCGGCCTCGAGCTGCTTGCCTGGGGAGGAGATGTTTCTCTTCCGGGGCGAAACGGGCCGCGTCGAGCGGCTCGAAACGCCGCCGCGGTTCATCGACGGCCGACACCTCGTCGAGGCCGCCGGCAGCGGACGACTCCGCGAGGTCTCCCACCTTCGCGAGTCGGAGCTCGCTCCGCTGCGCGTGAACCTCCAGATGCGGCCGACCAGCATGCCGCGTGAGCCTCGGGCGGCCCTGATCGCCTGGGAACAGATCGGGCTGTTGCGGCATCTCGTGTACCTCATCCCTCCCAGTGCCCTCGCCGCGTCGCGCGTCGTGCCGCTCGACGAAGGGGTCGTGGTGCTGACGGGGTCCACCATCGGAGCCCGTACGCCGGCCAGCGCCGCCGGTCTGGGGGCAGGGGCGATCGTGCCGTTGGGCCGACGCCTGGGCGAGGTGGCGCCGGGCGTGCTGGTGCCCGACGGTCACGAGCTGTGGCCGCGCGTTCGTCCCGCTTTGATGCGACAGCTCCTGGGGCTCGGCCCCGACGACCACGCCATCTTTCTCACTCCCGACGCCGAGCCCATCCGGGTCAAGCCCGATCAGCTCCTCCCGTTGGACGCCGCGCTCATCGGACGCCTGGCGCTGACGGACGGCGACATCGTGTCGCCGGAGCTCCCCGCGCTCTCCCCAGGAGAGATTCAAAACGAGCGGTTGAGTCGGTTCGCCCTGTGGGGCTTCGGAGGCTTGCCTCCGGTGGGGCGCAGCCCCGAAGACGGGGGAACGCGAGGGCCGGGGCAATGATCGGAGTGACGCCTTGAGCCGAAGCCTCGCGGAGTTCATCGACGATTTCGTGGTCCCCCTCCTCGGTGGCGGCCCGGTGGTGGTGACCAAGCCGTTGCGTCCCCGCGATCGCGAGCGTTTCGCCGAGCAAAGCGGGGGGCTCGGACACCCCCAGCTTCGCTTCCTTCGCCTGCGGCGCGCCCAGGCTCTGACGCCACACCCGCTGCTTCCCGACCCGGATCTCGTGGAGCTCTCGCTTTGGATGGCGCTCCACAACACGCTGGTCTTCGATCACCCCGATCGTGCGCGCGTGTGGGCACGCAGCTCCACCTGGCGCAGGGCCGAGGGCGCCACCCGGACCCTTTTGACCTTGCCGTTCCCGACCGACCTCGGCGAGGGACTGGCACGACACGTCTCGGTGGGCGCATTCCTCGAGCTGCGCCGGACCGACACCATCGTGAACACCGCGACGGGGCAGGTGAAGCTTCTCGGCCAGAGCGGCGCTCGCTCGCGCTTTCGGTTCTCCGGCACGCCGACCGACCGCGGCCGCGAGGAAAGGGTGGTCTGGTTCGGCCAGCCCCACGCTCCCGAGACGCACCGCCTGATCGAGGACGCGCTGAGGGCATCGCCGCTGACCTGCCTGCTCGAGCCGCTGTCGGCCCCCCCGGGGTGGTCCCCGCTGTTCGCCTCCATGTTCTTGCGCGAGCGCGGCTTTGCACGCGCCATTTGCCATCGGTGGGCCTCGAACAAGGATTGGATCGCCGTCGGAGGCGCGGTCACGTCGGCGCTCATCCCCTCGTTGCCGCCGGCGATGCAGCCCAAGAGCGGCTCGCGCCCCGAGGACGCCGTCCGCGACGCGGACGACGATCGGGGTGACAGTCCGGTCGACCGACCACGCGCATTGCCGGGGGCCGTGGCCCCGACCGATCCCGTCGCACTAGCGGCGGTGGTCGGCGCGCTCATCCACTTGCATTTCCTCAAGGTGTTGGAGCTGGACGCCCGCCTGGGGGTGGCGGTCGGGAGCCGCGACCCCGGCATTTTGTGGTTCCTCGCCTTGCCGCTTCTGCTACCCTGGCTCGGGGACCGAATGGGCACCCCCCTGGGTGGCCTCGGGGCCTCTGGACCCTTCGAAGCCCAGACCGCACGGCGCTGGACCGAGTACGTCGACCACCTCGAAGAGCTCGTCCCCCGCTCCGTGGTCGAAAACCTCCTGTCGACCCTCGTCCCGGCGATCACGAGACCGGATTGATCTGATGCCCCAGCCGTCCATAGCGCGGACTCCGCAAAGTCTGACCATTTCCGAGATGGCGCGCCGATTGCAGGACGGCGCGCGCCAACTCGAGGCGCAGTTCCTCGGCAAGGAAGAGATCATTCGCTTGCTCTTCGTCAGCGCGATCGCGGGCGAGCATCTCGTCATGATCGGTCCCCCGGGGACGGCCAAGAGTGCGCTTTTGCGGGGGTTCGCACAGATCATCGAAGCGCGTTACTTCGACTACCTGCTCACGCGATTCACCGAGCCCAACGAGATCTTCGGGCCCGTCGACATCCAGGCGTTTCGACAAGGCGTCTATCGGCGTCGTCTGGAAGGCATGCTGCCCGAGGCGGAGGTCGTCTTCCTCGACGAGATCTTCAAGGCCAACAGCGCGATCCTCAACAGTCTGCTCACGCTGCTCAATGCCCGTCGTTTCACCCACGGCAACGAGACCGTGAGGGTGCCTCTCATCTCGCTGTATGCCGCCAGCAACGAGGTCCCCACCGACGAGGCGCTGTCGGCCTTGTTCGACCGCTTCTTGCTGCGCGTCCGCGTGGACTACCTCGACAGCTATCACTTCCGGGGCCTCCTCCAAAAGGGAATCGAGCTCGAAGCCCGAGGGATGAACCCCGACGCGCCCAAGCTTCAACCGGTCGTGAGCGCTTCGGAGCTGCTCGAGATCCAGCGAAACTTCGGCCACCGCCTGGCGTTCAGCGAGGACTTCTTGGCCACCTTCAAGGGGCTGGTCTTCCAGATCCGGTCCGAAGGCGTCGGCCTGTCCGACCGCCGCATCGTGAAGCTGCTCAAACTGTTCGCGGCGTCCGCCATCTTCGATGGCCGTGAGGAAGTGAACGACTCGGACTTCTTCGTGCTCCGGCACGTGTGGAACACCCCCGAGCAAGAGGAAATCCTGCAGGAGATCGTCGGGCCGGTGCTCGACCAGTGGTACGAGCAGCACCCCGACCAGGCGCGCATCGGCGCCACGCCCACCAACCTCCAGGACCTCCTCGACGAGCTGAGGGTGATCCGCGAGACGTTGACCGGATCCGAGGTGTTGTCGGACATGCAGCTCTTCAGCCAGCTCCGCAACCTCGGAGACATCAAGGCTGCGCTCATGCGGATGCCCGACAACCCGACGGCCCAGCGCATGGTCGTAGAGGTCGACAAGCTCCTCGAGACGATGTTCTCCTCCAGCCGATTCGTTTGACGGGTTGTCGTGGCCGAGTCTCGTAGCAGGCGCTCTGGCACGGCCGACGGAGCGGTCGGCGCGGAGTTCGAGCGCCAGGTCGGGACCATGGCGCTCAGCCAGCTCGAGGGCACCGGCGCCTTGGCGCTCATGCGAGCGGTGGCCTGGCACAACGCGCTGGCTCGGCTGGGCTACGCCGTGCCCCTGGTCGTGGTGCACGACCTCGGCTGCCTCGTCGCCGGGCTCGGGCGCCCCAGCGGTCAGCTCCGCGGCCTCGGGGATCCCGAGGTCTGCGAGTCGTGGCGGCGCCTTTTGGTCGAGCTCGCGGACTCGGAGCTGGTGAGAAGCCAGGCGGGGTGGAAGCACCGAGACCCCATGGTCGGGGTGGTCCTGGCCCGCGTGTTCTCGACCATCATCCCGCAGTTGCCCGAAGACGTCCGGGTGCTCCGTCCCTTCGCGTTGCCGGTCGACGTCGTGCAGTACACCAGGATCGAGCCGAACTCCGCCTACAATCGCTTCGATCAGTCGGTGGCCATGGCTTGGTTGTCGACCATCACCGCGCATCGCCTGCTGCCGATTCTGGAGATCGAGCAGATCGATCTCGACGCCCTTCGGCTCTTGGGGTTGTTCCGTGGCGGTGACGCGCTCCCCGGAGTGGACCTCGCCGACCTGTACAACGTCATCATCTCGCCTTCACTGGCGGACGTGGTCGACTTCTCGATGGAGCTGCTTCCCTCCATTTTGGAAGTAAAGCGAGAAGCCGGGCAGCAGAGCTTCTCGATCGACGGTTACGCCGGTCTCGAACGACGCGGAAACTTCGACGACCTGGTGCTCACCCAGCTCGCGTACGACGAGGACGTGTTCGAGCAAAAGCTCGTGGACAACGAGCTGTTCTACTTCACCCACGAGAAGCAGCTCGAGAGCGAGCGACGGACCCATCAAGTGCTCGTGGACGGCAGCGCGTCGATGCGCGGGGTTCGAGAGGTGTTCGCGCGCGGTCTGGCGCTCGCGCTGTGCAAGCGCCTCGCGTTGTTGGGTGAGGACGTCGTCTTGCGCTTTTTCGACTCTCGCCTGTACGAGGGCGTCAAGGTGTCGGGCACCGGGAGCGCGGAGGTCCCCTATGCCCTGCAATTTCGGGCGGAACGAGGTCGCAACTACGCTCGCGTCATCCGCCAGCTCAACAACGAGCTGTCGCAGCCCCGGCGACGCGACGGTCAGGCGCTGGTGTACTTGCTGACGCACGGCGAGTGCCAGCTTCCACCGGACGAGGTCCAGATGCTGGCGACCCGGGCACCGATCTACGGGGTCTTCATCCTCCCCAGCGGGAGGTTGGAGTTGCCGTACCTCGAGAGCCTGCATCGGATCCACGTCATCGACGCCGATGCCATCAGCCACGGCCGGCGGGCTCACAAGGCGCGCCAGATCCTCGACGAAGTGCAGAGCGATCTCGACGCCGGGCGCCGCTCCGTGCAGCGTTCCGGCATGTTTCCCCGGTCGCCGGTCGCCGGGCGTCCATCGCCCGCGCTCGGCCAGAACGACCTGCGGCGCCGACCGCCTCGCAGCGGTCGCTTCGGTGACCGGAGGCGCCGGTGATCGACACCGCGGTCTTGTGGGTCCGGGCCGAGGCCAACATGCGGGCCGGGCGTTACGCGGACGCGCTGGTCCACCTGCGGCACCTGGTGGAGGTCGTCGATCGCATCGACTTCGAATACGAGGAGTGGCTGCGTGCGATGGCCGAGAGCCTTCGGGCTCTGGCGCACTGGCGGGAGGCTTCGGCGTGCATCGCCTACCTCGGAGCGACCGAAGTCCCTCCGGCCGAGGCGCTGGAGAACGAGCGTGCACGGGCCGAAAGCGGCGATCGTGACGCGCTGCGTGGGATGCGACTGCAGGGCATCTACCTGTCTCGTGCAGGTCATCACGCGGCGGCGGCCTCGTGGTTCGGGGCCGCCGGGATGCCGATCCACCGCGCCATCGAGTTGGAGCGGGCAGGGGACGACGCTTCGGCCGCGGCGCTGTGGCAGGAGGTGATGAGTCGAGACGAGCTCGTGGACCGCAAGTACGAGCTGGCCCTGGTGAAGATCAACTACGGGCTTTGCCTGTTGCGCCTGGGTCACGAGCGGGCCCGCCTCGCCCTCGCCGACGCCACGACGGCGGTGGAGGAGGTCGCCGACGCCTTCGAGACCGAGGGCCTGCGAGAGCGTGCGTTCGATTGCTACCAGCTCCTCGCGCGGATCGGCAGCGAGGCGGGGGCCTTCGAGAATGTCGCCGAAGGCTACCTCAACAGCGTCCGCATTCTGCGCGACGACGGTCTCAAGCTCGATGCGCTTCGCCTCTACGAGGCGTTCGTCACCCTGGCGAGGCGTTCGGGCGAGTGGCATGCAGCGGCCGGGATCCTGCGCGAGGCGGCCGACTACTGCACGCGCGCGGCCCTTCCGTACGCCGACGACCTGCGGCTGCGAAGCGCCGAGTCTTGGGTCAAGGCCGCCACCGAGGCTCACGGCGCGGGTCATCCCCTGCAGATCGTCGAGAACGCGTACCTGGCCGCGGCAGAGGCGTTCGCCTCGGTGCGGGCGTTTCGACAGGTCGTCGAGGTGTACCGACGCCTCGCGGCGCTGGAGCTGCCGCTCAAGGCCCGTGAGCGATACCGCCGCCTGGTCGAGCGCCTGGGGGAGGAGCAGCAGGATGCGCCCAGGCCCGTACCGGTTCCCGAGTTCCTCAAGCAGCTCCCCGAGTACGAGGAGGTCTGGTACGTCGATCTCGCGGAGTGGGAGCTCGACGGGGATCCGGCGCTCATCGCTGCCGGGGTGATGGCGGATCGACGCTTCCCGGATTTCGTGCGACGCCACGCCCTGCTGTTGGTGCTGGAGCTCGAGCGTCGAACCGGTCAGGTGGCGCCGGTCGACGTGGTGCGTCGCCTGGAATCGATCCGAGCCTACCCGGTCATCGCCGCGCTGGAGAAGCTCTACGACCATTACGATCCGGCGATCCGCGAGTCGGTGGCCGCGGCCATGGGAAGCCTTCGCTTCAAGAGGAGCTTCACCCTCATCGGCAGGGCACTGCGGGACGAGGACGGGTCGGTGCGCGAGGCGGCTGCGGCCTCGACCACGCGCCTGGTCTTCCCTCACGCCTTCGAACCGTTGCGGCGGATCTTCATTGCGCGCGACCTGCCCGACCCGGAGAAGGCTCGGATGGCGGCCTTGCGCGCCATCGGGAAGATCAACACCGTCGAAGCGCTCGAGTTCCTCTGCGATCGCCTTCGCGACGGGGAGCGCGACCACGTCGACCTGGCCCTGCACGCGCTGCGCGAGCTCACCAACCCCGAGCTCCTGCCCTATTTGCGGCACCAGATCGAGCTGGTCCCGGCCGCCCATCGAGCCGTGCTCGAGGATACCGCCCGTCGCCTCGAACGGCGCCTGCGCTAGCCGGCGATCGATTCGCATGGGCCCAAGACGCCGTCGGGTACGTTGCGAGCGTCGGGCAACGCGACCAGGCTCGACGGGGATGTCGTCATCGAGACCCTGCTAGGCCGGATCTCGGGAAGGCCTGCGCTCGGAGGCGAGGAACGAGATCCCGGCGACTCCGGCGATCGTGGACGCGACGAGGATGCCGAGCTTGGCAGCGTCGAGATCGGCCGGAGACGCGAAGGCCAGGCCCGCGATGAACGACGCCATGGTGAACCCGATGCCGCCGAGCAGCCCGACCCCCAGCACCTGACGCCACGTCACGCCGGTCGGGAGATCCGAGATGCGCAGGCGAACGGCCAACCAGGTGAAGGCGAAGATGCCCACGGGCTTGCCGATCACCAACCCGGCGATCACGCCCAGTGCGACTCCACCAAAGAGCGCGTCGATGCCGACGCCCTCGAGGGTGACGCCCGCATTGGCCAGCGCAAACACGGGGAGCACGAGGAACGTGACCACGGGAGCGAGGGCGTGCTCGAGATTCTGCAGAGGAGCGGTCGCGGCCCCACGAACGAGCGCGATGTCGTCGAGCACGCGCTGTTGCTCGTTGGTGTTGAGGCCCGTCCCGCTCGGGAGGCCGACCTCCCGCAGCTTCTCGATGGCGCCCTCGAGCCGTTGCACGAGGCGCTGGCCGTCGATTTGGGTCCGCGCCGGGATGGTGAAGGCCATGAGCAGGGCGGCGATCGTGGCGTGAACCCCGGACTCCAAGAACGCGAGCCACACGGCGGTCCCCACCAGGAAGTACGCGACCGCATTGCGAATGCCCAAGGCGCTCATGCCCAGAGACAACGCGATGCCTCCCAGGCCCAGCAGCAAGCTGTGGGTCGCGATCTGTTCGGTGTAGAACACCGCGATGACGAGCACGGCTCCGATGTCGTCGACGATCGCGAGCGCGGTCAAAAGTACCTCGATCCCGCTCGGCGCGCGATCGCCGACGATGGCGAGCACCCCGAGCGCGAACGC
>CAZYSW010000225.1:8596-8971 GCA_964650105.1 uncultured Nannocystaceae bacterium | reverse complement strand
GTGCGGGCGAGGTACTCGAGGTTGACCTGGTGGCAGATTCCCGTCCCGGGCGGGACCACCCGGAAGTTGGTGAACGCCCCCTGCCCCCAGCGCAAGAAGGCATAGCGCTCCTTGTTGCGCTGGTACTCGATGCGCACGTTGAGGTCGTAGGCGCGGTCGTTGCCGAAGCTGTCGACCTGGACCGAGTGGTCGATGACCAGATCGGCGGGCTGCAGGGGATTGATGAGCTGCGGGTCGCCGCCCATCTTCTCGATCACCGCGCGGGTTTCGTCGAGCTTCTCCTTGGTGCGGGCGACCAGGATCACCTTGGCGCCGGCGGCGGCGAGCTTCTTCGATTCGACGAAGCCGATGCCGGACGACGCGCCGGTGACCACG
>CAZYSW010000225.1:0-8586 GCA_964650105.1 uncultured Nannocystaceae bacterium | reverse complement strand
CATCGCCGCGAGATCGACCACCGCGGGAACGCCCGTGAAGTCCTGTAGGAGGACGCGCGCGGGGTGATAGGCGATCTCCGCGGTGGGCTCGGTGTTCGGATCCCACTTCGCGAGCGCCTCGATGTCCTTGCGGGTGACCGCCTTGCCGTCTTCGTGACGCAAGAGGTTCTCGACCAGCACGCGCAGCGACACGGGAAGGCGCCCGACATCCAGGCCGGCCTTGGCCAGGGCATCCAGGCGGAAGATCTCGTAGGAACGATCGCTGACCTTCAGGGTCGCGCGGCTGCCGAAGCTGTCGAGAATGGTCTCGGACATGAGCGGACTCCTTCGCGCGCCGAGCTCTTTGGCGCACGAGCGGGCGAATCCTTGCACCGCGCTGCATCGTTGTCCACGCGGCCAGCACCGGCCCGTGCCCCCGCGGCAGATCACGACCGCGGACACGAGCATGCGGCGACGCGCCGTCACCCCGATGCGTGCGTGCCTCGGATGTGCTGCGTGGCCGAAGATTCCACGCGGCGGCCGACCCCAGCGCATCGAGCGCGGCCCCGCACCCGCAGGCACGCTCGGCACCGCGCGTCAGCCGGCGAAACGCCGCGCGAGCCAGCGGTCGAGCGCCAGCAAGATCCCCAGCCCCAGCCCCCACTGCAGGATGCAGCTCGCCACGCTGTAGGCCTCGAGCGGATTCCACCAGGTTTCGGGGGCGTACCGGGTCGCCGACAGGTAGAGCCACCACGACAGCAAGGCGATGGCCTGCAGCGGTACGAACCAGCGGAGCAGCACCTCCCAACCCCGGCCCGGATCCCAGTCGCCGGGGATCGACCTGAACTGCTCGCGCAAAGCCGCGGTGCCGTGATGCCGCGCGGCGACGGCCACGAACAGCCCCGAGATCATGAGCGCGACGCCCCACACGAAGTCCTGATTGCCGAGAAACTCGACGTTGATGGCCGAGGGCAGGCCCAGCGAGAACCCGACGCCGAACACCAGCCGAACCGCCGTGCGTCGGCCGAGGCCGGCGTCGACGAGCACGCGCACCGCGAGCTCGACCATGGAGATGAGGGAGCTGAGCGCGGCGAACGACAGGGCGAGGAAAAACAGCACCAAGAGCGTGCCGCCGAACTGCATGCGGCCCAAAAGCTGTGGGATCCAGATGAAGGTGAGGCCGGTGGAGGCCGGGCCCGACTCCTTCATCACCGCGAGGACCTCGGGGCGCGACAGCTCGCTGCCCAGCGCGGCGAACACCGTGCCGAAGATCATCATCGCCGCCAGCAAAGACACGGTGTTGTTGGCCACGCCGGTGATGATCGCGTTCTTGACCACCACGTCCTCGCGCCGCATGTAGGCCGCGTAGGTCAAGATGAGCCCCCAGCCGGCGCCCGTGTCCCAGGCGTTTTGCGTGAGCGCCTCCAGCCACACCTGGGGCTCGGCGAGCTGGCTCCACTGCGGCGTGAAGAGGTAGGCGATCCCTTCGCCGGCTCCGGGAAGCATCGCGGCGCGGATGACCGACATCAGCACGATGACGAGCAACGCCGGGATGAGCACGCGGCTGATCCGCTCGATCGAACGCACGCCGTACGCCACGGCGAAGGCGGCGAGGCCGATGGCCAGGCCGTGAAACAGCACCGGGAAGGGGCCGGCCTGAAACCCCTCCCACAGGCGCAGCGTCAGCGTGTGGTCGACCGGGAGGTGGCCGCGGGCGGCGAGCCACAGGTAGTGCAGACACCACCCGGTGACGACCGAGTAGTAGAACATGATCGCGGTGGCGACGAGCGCCACGAACCCCCCCATCCAGGCCAGGCGCCCCCCGGCGACGCGGAGGAAGGCCGCAACGCCGCCTCGGCGGGCCGCACGGCCGAGCGCGTATTCGGCCACGATGAGGGGCAGGCTCCACGTGATCAGAAAGATCACCCACGCGACCAGGAACGCGCCGGCCCCGGTTTCGCCGCCGTTTTGCGCCGCGATCCGGGGGAACCGCCAGATGTTTCCCGTCCCCACGGCGATGCCGAGGACGCTGAGGACGAGCCCGAGCCGGGAGGAAAACCGCTGCTCCGCCTCACCGCTCACGCCGCGGCACAGTGTATCAGCGCCGGCGTGTCGGCGGCGGCGAGGCGGGGACGCGCGGGGGACCGGCCCTGGAGGCGCGCCGCGACGACGGGCGTGAACGCGCCGGCTGGGCGAGACCGACGGCCTTCAGGCTCGTTCTTCGTCGTCGGCTTGCAGCGCGATGGCCCCGAGCTTGTCGATCGCCTGCTTTTGAATCTGACGGACGCGCTCGCGGGTGACCGACAGCTCGCGTCCGACCTCTTCGAGGGTGTGGTCGGTGGACGTCCCGATGCCGAACCGCATGCGGAGCACCTTGGCCTCCCGCGGGGTGAGCTGCGCCAGCGCCTTGCGGGCCATCTCGCCCAGCCGCTGGGCTCCGATAACCTCGGCGGGGTTGGGGCTGGCGGTGTCTTCGACGAAGTCGATGACGCGCGACTCGGAGTCGGCGTTGATCGGGCTGTCGAGCGAGATCGGGTCGCGGACCAGCTCCATCACGGTGCGAACCCGCGAGACCGTCTCCCCGAGCCGCTCCGCGATCTCCTCGGGGGTGGGCGTGCGGTCGAGCTCGTGGGCGAGCTGCATGGTGACGCGGCGCTGACGCTTGACCCGGTCGTGCATGTGCACGGGGAGCCGGATCATCCGGGCCTTGCTGGCGATGGCGCGCGTGATGCCCTGTCGGATCCACCACACGGCGTACGTCGAGAACTTGAAGCCGCGCCGGTGGTCGAACTTCTCGACCGCGCGCATCAGACCGATGTTGCCCTCTTGGATGAGGTCGAGCAGCGGCATCCCGTGGCCGGTGTACTTCTTGGCGACCGAAACCACGAGCCGGAGATTGGCCTCGATGAGCTCGGCCTTGGCTGCGTCTCGGTGGCGACGCGCGGCCATGAGCTCGCGGTGCAGCGCGACCATCCCCGCCAGCTCCAACCGGCAGTAGGCCTGCAGATCGGCGACCTCGCGGTGCAGCGCGGCGATGTCGTCGAGGAGCTGGTCGAGCTCGTCGGGTCGCAGCCCCAGGCCCCGGGCCAGGGCGAAGCGCTTGGACGGCTCGTGCGCACACGCCACGGCGCGGCGCAGCTCGTCGAGATCGATGCCGGCCCGCCGTTGGAGACGCTCGGCCCGCTGCTCGATCTGTCCGATGGGCTGTATCGCCAAGATCACGTCGTCGACGAGCTGCTGTCGGACGTCGGACCCCAGCCCCATGGCCATGATGGCCTCGGCGGCCTGCCGGGGGCGCTTGGGATCGGGCGTGCCCTTTCGAGTCCAGTGCTGCTGCCACCGGGCGTCGATACGGTCGAGCTCCTCACAGCATGCGCGGAGCTGCTCGATGACCTTGTGGTCTTCTTCGGTGGGGGCCCGGACCGGCTCGGAGTCGACCGGATCGCTCCCGGCGACGACGCGGCGCACGTCCAAGAGCCCGGCGGTCGCTTGCGCCACCAGGGCGCGGACACGACCGATGGCGATGGGAGTGGAGAACGCCAGCCGTTCGAGGGCAAGCTGAGCGGCTTCGATGCGCTTGGCGATCTCCACTTCGCCCTCGCGGGTGAGCAGAGGCACGGCCGCAATTCTGGAGAGATAGGCGCGCGTGGCATCGGATTCCGAGCTTTCGCGCCGTCCTGCCGCGGGCAGGCGATCTTCGAAATCGGACGACGCGTCCGCGTCGGGAGGAGGGAGGATCTTCTTCGACATGGGGGCTCGCCAGATCGGCGCTGCGGCGGACCCCCGTTCGGGCTTCGGGACGTCGCCACGTGCGCCTACACGCTGTCAGATTCAATCGAGCTCGCCGGACGCGCCGGCCCGTGGGGATTGCGCAAGAGCTTGACTCGAATTCGTTCTCGGTCAAGCACGAGTGACCCTCGAATGTGCGTAAAGTTGCGCGGGTATTCGGGACGGACGCCATGACCGACCTCCAAATCCACGTCGACCCTCATCCGCTGCTCGATCTGGGGGCGTTCTGCACGGTGCTGCCCCGGCCGCTCGGCCAAATGCGCAGCCCCCAATGGCTCCTCGACCGGCTGCGACCCGGCGCCCCAGCCCCCAGACTCGCAGACGACGCCACGCGCGAGGCCGTGCGCCGACTCCTCCGACACGGTGGCTACAAACCTTCGGGGCGGGGCAAGCCCGCCTCGGAATTCCTGCTCCGCGCCGCCGCGTCGCCCGAAGGGGTGCCGTCGATCAACCTGGTGGTCGACGCCTGCAACGCGGTGTCGCTCGCGTCCGGTCTTCCGATCAGCGTGGTCGATCTGGATCGCGCCACGCCGCCGCTGCGCGTCGGCATCGCAGCCGACGACGCGTCGTACGTGTTCAATCCTTCCGGTCAGGAGATCCGCCTGGCGGGTCTGGTGTGCCTGCACGACGCCGAGGGTCCCTGCGCCAATGCGGTCAAGGACGCCCAGCGGACCAAGACCAGCGGCGATACCACGCGCACGCTCTCGCTGGTCTGGGGTACGCGCGAGCTGCCGGAAGTCCGGGCCGAGATCGAGGCATGGTACCGCTCGCTGCTCGAGCAGGCGGGCGCGACGACTTCGCCGGTCGCTCTCGCGCATTGACGCGCCCGACGACGCACGGCGGGCGATCGTGGCCGAGGTCGCCACGCTCGCGCGTGGCCGCAACCCACGGGCGTTCCGCTGGCAGGGTGTCGAAAGGTCGCGTGTGAGAACGCTGTCGGCGACGGCGCTGACCCGCCGCCGAAAGGAACGTCGAAGGCAGGGTTCGAGCCTCGAGCAACGCGGCCGGCGGCGCGGCGGCGGGGACGGTGTCGTCGCCTCGCGGGCACGTTTCGGATGCCGCGCTCAGCTTTCTTGCTCGAGGTCCGACACCAGCAGTCGGCGGACGCTGACGTCGAGGTCGCCCTGGACCACCCGCATGATGCTCAGCAGCTCGCCGCTGCCGACGTTGAGCCGCCGCATGAGCGCCGCTCGCGTCTCGCGAAGCAGGGACTTGCGCGCCTTCTCGATCCACCGAAAGGCGGTGGTGCGATGCACCCGATACAAGGCCCCGACCTGGTCGATGTTCAGACCGTGCAACACGTGATGCCGAAGCAGATTGCGCTCGCGCGGCGTCAAGGCGGCGAAGGCCTCCTGCAAGGCGTAGCGGAACTCGCTCTTGTAGGTGCGCTGGATGTAGTCCAGCTCGGGATCTTCCTGCGGCGACGGCATGGCGCCCAGCATGTCGGCCTCGACCGGGATCTCCTTGCCGCCCGCGCGCTGGCGGACGATGTCGACAATGGTGCGAAGCGCGGTGACGCGCACCCAACTTCGGAGGTCGCCGCGCCCGGCGTAATCGGCGATCTTGGGCCGCTTGCCTTCGGCGGCCACGAAAAGCTTGTTGCGCAGGAGCTGACGGAACTCGTCCTTGCCGATGTCGACGTTGCCCGAGCGCGCGA
This sequence comes from uncultured Nannocystaceae bacterium, assembly GCA_964650105.1. Classification (GTDB taxonomy): domain Bacteria; phylum Myxococcota_A; class Polyangia; order Nannocystales; family Nannocystaceae; genus CAZYSW01. The sequence goes on along the minus strand of CAZYSW010000225.1, from coordinate 3,161 downwards.
TGGCGAGGTCGATGTCGCGCCCGAACTCCGCTTCGAACGCGTTCAGAGCGTCGCGGTCGCCTACGGCGCAGCCGCAGGCCAGATAGAGGTCGGCGACGCGCAGGCGCTCGAGGGCCGCCGGCGTCGCGTCGGCCGCGAGGGTCCGCGCCACGTGCTCGACCACCTGGTCGTCGGTCACCTGAAACGTGCCCAGGGCCACCCGGCAGTGGTCGAGCATGGCGGCGAGCCTCGGCCCGAGCGCGTCGTCGGCCTCGAAGCTCGGGCGGGCCGCGGGGTCGAGCGCTTCCAGAAACACCGCGCGCAAGCGAGCCTCGTCAGCCATGCCCGATCACGATAGCCCAGGGCGCTTGTTACGCACAACCGACCGAGGCGAAGCATCTGGGGCGCACCGATGCCAGAGGACGCCGAGCAAAGCTCGGGGGCGCACCGCCGCAGGTGGCGACCGATGGGATGCCACGAACCTCGGCGGACGCTGCGACCGCGGTCGGCCACCGGGGGCCGTCGCGCACGGAGTCTGCGAGCGCCGTCGGCTCCGTCACCCCTGCGGCGTCGTGTTCTCCTGGATGAGCCCGGTCATGCAACGGATCGCGTGGCTGAAATCCGTGTCGCAGATCGACTCGATGCAGCACCGGATCTCGTCGGCCGTGTCGAGGGCCTGGCACACCTCCTTGACGCGAACCGGGGGAATGGCCTGCCCCGTGAAGCCGCCGCCTTCGGCCTCTCCGGTACAACCGGGCCCGATCCCGTACTCGTATTGCTTGTAGGCCGCGTCGATGCCCTCGCTCCACTGATCGGGAAGGATGTCGCCATCGGGGTACTCGGGGTCCCGCCACTGCCGGTATTCGAGGTCGGCCACGCCGCCCGCCACCGGCTCGAACGGTGGATCGGGGTTGCGCTCGGTGACGATGGGCACCCCCAGGATCCCCAGCATGACGACGGGTCGACCCTGGGCTCGGAGCAGGTCGATGTACTCCTGCACGGGAACGAGGGCAGAGCCCGTCGACTGACAGTTCGAGTACACGCCGTTGCCGTCGGGGCCGTCGCAGCTCACGCCCGCATTCCAGCAGATGGCGCTGGTGGGGACCTTCATCCCGGTGTCGGGATGCTCCTCCTGGTACTGCGCGTCGGTCATCACCGACGCATCCGCGATCGAGCAATCCGCCTCGTCGGTGATGATGGCGATCGCGAGTAGCCCTCCCTGGCGCAGGAACGGATCGTCGCCTTGGTTCCACGGGGCGTCGGGGTCGAGCGCGCTGCGCATCGCCTCCAGCGGCGACTCGTAGCCGCACCCGTCGATGCCCTGCGGCCCCAGACACGCGAGCGCCTGCGCGACGGCGCTGTCGGGTTTTCCGTCGCCGTTGACGTCCGCCTCGGGCGCGTCCGGTACGTTGGTCCCTCCCGGACCGAACTTGATGAAGTGGTCGTTGGGCGCGATTCCGTCGGGACAGACCTGCGTGCAGGACTCCGCGGCCTCGACGGGATCCACGCCGAGCCCGGTGAATCGATCCAGCCGATCGGTGCATGCGGTGTCGATGGGCGCACCCTGCTCGGGGCTGCGCCCGGGCCTGTAGAAGGGCGTGCAGAGATCGTTCCCCATGTCGGTCGTGGTGACCATGATGTGGACGTCGGGCGAGAGCGGGTTGCCCATCGCGTCCTCGAGCTGCTCGAGCCGCTCGACGAGCAGCGGCATGTTCTTGGCGAGATTGAGCTGCTCTTCGGCCATCGAGCCCGAATTGTCGATGATGAACAGCAAGTCGAGCCGATTGGAGCAGCCCATGTCGACGTCGCAGCCTCCGCCCGGCGTGGTGTCGTTACCGCCACCGATGTCGAGCTTGGGCCCCGTGCTCGCGTCTCCGACTCCGGTCGGATCGATGCCCCCGGTCTCCGTATCGCCGATGGTGTCGCTTTCGGGCGGGCTCTGCTTGCCGCACGACGCAACGAGCAACCCGAGTCCGGCAACGACCGCGACGCGGACGGAAGGAAACACCCTGGTTTCGGCGAGCTTCATACGACCCCCGTGACGCACCGAGTGGAGCACTTCGTGCTCGTCCACTTTATCAGGCCACACTGCGCCGCGAAGGCTCCGGCCGACGAACATGTGCGTGCGGGTATGCGGAAACCGGGGATACCGGTTGGAATTTTCGGTCGCCGTGTGGTCTCAGTCCCGGGGTCGCGCGGGCACGGCCGGGCGGCCGCTGCATCCGCCTTCACGGTGCATTGCCGGCGCCTCCGTCGCGCGCGCTCGACGGGATCGGACGGCGTTACCATCCCGCTTCCGCTCGAGCTGCCCCGTCGGGGGCTCGCATGCGGGAGGAGGAGGCGATCATGAAGACCCGTGCCGCGGTTGCATTCGAAGCTGGAAAGCCGCTCGAGATCGTCGAGCTCGACCTCGAGGGTCCGCGCGAAGGTGAAGTGCTGGTCGAGATCAAGGCGACGGGTGTTTGCCACACCGACGCCTACACGCTGTCGGGTCGCGATCCCGAGGGGTTGTTTCCGACCGTGCTGGGGCACGAAGGCGCCGGGATCGTGCGGGAGGTCGGTCCGGGGGTGAAATCCGTCGAGGTGGGTGACCACGTGATCCCGCTGTACACCCCCGAGTGCCGAGAATGCGAATTCTGCCTGAACCCGAAGACGAACCTGTGCCAGCGCATCCGGGCGACGCAAGGTAAGGGGCTCATGCCCGACGGAACCTCGCGCTTTTCGTACCAGGGGCGGCCGATCTTCCACTACATGGGCACTTCGACCTTCTCGAACTTCACGGTCCTTCCCGAGATCGCCGTGGCGAAGGTGCGCCATGATGCTCCCTTCGACAAGATCTGCTACATCGGCTGCGGAGTCACCACCGGCATCGGGGCGGTCGTGTTCACGGCGAAGGTCGAGCCCGGATCGCGCGTGGTGGTGTTCGGCCTGGGAGGCATCGGCCTCAACGTCGTACAGGGGGCGAAGATGGTGGGCGCGGACCAGATCGTCGGCGTCGACATCAACCCCGCTCGTCGCCGGCTTGCCGAGGCGTTCGGCATGACGCACCTCGTCAATCCCAACGAGGTCCCCGGGGATTTGGTGGCGCACCTGATCGAGCTGACCGGCGGGGGCGCCGACTACACCTTCGAGTGCATCGGCAACGTGGAGGTGATGCGCGCCGCCCTGGAGTGCTGCCACAA
>CAZYSW010000224.1:0-8995 GCA_964650105.1 uncultured Nannocystaceae bacterium | reverse complement strand
GCCGTGCTGACCGTCGTGCGCGAGCGGCTGGGGCTCGAAGTCGACCGCGACTTCCAGCTCCGCGCACACCCGACCCTTCGCGATCTGGCCGACCATTTCGTCGCACGGCTCACCGCGTCGGGCCTTCCGAAGGCACCGGCTGCGTCTGCGGACGCGGCGACACCCGCTTCGACGCCCGCGCGGTCCGATGGCAGGATCGTGACATTGCTGCGCCGACTGCTGGCCGAGCGCACCGGCTACCCCGAGGAGATGCTCGAATCCGATCTCGATCTGGAGGCGGATCTGGGGATCGACACCGTCAAGCAGGCAGCCGTGCTCACGCGCGCTCGCGAAACCCTGGGACTCGAGCCCGACCCCACCTTCGTGCTCCGGGAGCACCCGACGCTCGGCTCGATCGAGGCCTACTTCGAGGCTCGGCTCGCGGATGGCGAGGCAAACGCGGCGTCCAACGGACCGCCTCCGGTCGCCCGCAAACCCTCCGACGGCGTCACCGTGCAGCAACTGGTCTACACCGCGCGTTGCGAAGGCACGGCGACCTCGCCCCATCACGCCGATGCCCGCATCGTCACCGATGCACGGCTGCTCGAGCACGCGTTGTCGGTGCTCGAGCCGAGCGGCTCGTCGCCCGAGCTCGGGGGTGTCTCGCTCCGATTCGAAGTGCCCGCACTCGTCGGTGACGCCGGATGCCTCGACCTCGCTCTCCGACGCAACGACGACGCAGGCGACGTTCGAATCGAGATCGTTTCGGAGGCCGGCCTTCACCTCTCGCTGTCGTCGGCCCCCGTGGATGCGACTCCCTTGCCGGGGCTCCCTCCCGAGCTCGTGCCCGCCTTCGAGCGCTGGGGATCGAGCCGCAACGGGGACGGGCTCGCGCGCGACCTCGGCCGTCGACCGAGCCTCACCGAGGTGTGGGCGCACGCGCCCGCGTACGATACCGTAATCGGGTGCGGTCGCCTGGAGGGCGGCTCCTTCGAGCACCGCGCCGCCGTCGTGCTGGACACCGCGCTGTGGTACGCCGCGCTCTCGTGGATGAGCCTGCTCGGGACGCACCACATCGTTCGCGTGGTGCCGCGCTTTTGCGTCCACCTTCCGACCCACGCCGACGAGGTCCGGTTCGTGGCCCGTCTCGCGCCCCGCAGCGGTGGCCGTGCGCGGGCCGACGTGCGGATGTACGACGCCTCGGGTGCGCCGCTGGGCGTCCTGCTCGGTGTCGAAGGGGTCGCGGTCGGGCCTGCGGCGCTTTGCGTCGATCGGGAGAGCCCCGAGCTCTCGCGTTGGCAGCACCTCGTTCGCCGCCTGTCGGGGCCGCTGCTCGAGGGGGAGGACTCCGGCTGGTGAAACGGGTCGAGACACCCATTCGAGTGGCGGGAATCGGTGCCTGGCTTTCGGGCACGCGGGGTCCCGACGCGATCCGTGAACGCTTCGAGCGAGGGGGTCATTGCTTCGGCCCGTTGCCGAGCCTGCGTTACGACCCCGATGTCTTCGCCGAGGAGCTGCCCGAAGGGCACCCTCGCTACGAGATCGGCGCCACCTTCGGCGACGTGGAGGTCGACTGGAGGGCGTTGCGGCTTCCGCCCTTGTCGGTCGCGCGCATGCACACCATGGAGAAGGTCGCCCTCGCGGTCATGGCGGAAGCGCTCGAGGACGCGGGCATCCAGCCACGGGCGCGAAAGGACATGCGGGTGCGCGTCGTCCTGGCCGCCACCACCTTGGGCCCGGACCCCCGAACCGATCACGGCCGCCGGATTCGTCGGCACGAGCTCGCCGCTCCGGTGGCCGCGGCCTTGCAGGCCGAGATCCCCGACCGAGCCGCCGAAGTCTCCGAGTACGTCGATCGCCTGTTCGATCTCGTGGCGCCGCCGGTCGAGCCCGACAGCATGATGAGCTCGGCGAGCATCGTCGCGGGCCGGATCTGCAACCTCTATGACTTCCGCGGTGGCCACATCGCCCTCGATGCCTCGTCGGTGTCGTCGCTGGCGGCGGTGGAGACCGCGATCGCGGACCTGCGGGCGGGCGTGTGCGATCTGGCGTTGGTGTGCGCCGTGTCGCCGTTGCTCACCGCTTCGGCCATGCTCTCGATGGCTCATCGCGGGCTCTTGTCCCCCACGCCGCCGCGTCCGTTCTGCCCCGGTGCGACGGGGACCGTGCTGGGCGAGGGCGCGATCGCCCTGGTGCTCGATCGAGGCGACGCCGCCCCGCGCCAGACTGCACGAGGGTGGATCGAGGCCATCGCCGGCGCGGCCTTGCCTCGTCGCTCGGGCGACCCGATCGAGGCCGCCGTCGCCGAAGTCGCGGCGTCGGCCCTCACCCGCGCAAACGTCGATCCCACGGAGGTCGCGTTCGTCACCAGCCGGGCCGGAGGGATGCCGGCCATCGACCGCGGCGAAGCCGTTGCTCTGGCCGGGGTGTACGGCAGCGCCGGTCGGTCGACGGGTCTTCCCGTGGCGTGCAGCGTCCCCGTGTTCGGGTGGCTCGGGGGAGCCGCGGGCATGCTGGCCCTCGCGCACGGGGTGCTCGCCCTCGAGTCGGGCCGCTTGCATGCGCCGGTGGTGGACGGCGCCGCGGTTCCGAACGGTTTGCTCCTGGGTGCCGTCGGCGAGCCCCTGGCCGCCGACGCCCGGGCCGGGGTGAGCGACGCCGGGCTGGCGCCCATCGCCTACCACGCAATCATCGCCGCCCCCGGCGCGCGACGAAACCATCGCGTCGAGGTGCGAGGTGCAGTCGCGGACGAGGGCGCCATCGCGATCACCGGTCTCGGCATCGTCGCTCCGGGGGCGAGCGACGTCCAAACGTTCTGGGACAACGTACTGGCGCGCGTCGATTCGATCGGCGATCTCCCACCGTCGCGTTGGGACGTCGATCGGTTCGTCGACGCCAGCGAGGAGCTCGGCGCGATCCTCAAGACCCGCCTTGCGGCACCGGTGCGGCTGCCGGAGCTCGATCCTGCACGCCACCGCATCTCGCCGAGCATGCTGGAGGAGCTCGATCCAGCGGTGTTGCTTTCGCTCGACGTGGCCGAGCAGGCGCTGCGAGAGTGCGGCGCGGTCGAGGCCTGGGATCGGGAGCGAGTCTCGGTGATCGCGGGTCAGCTCTCGCTGCGGTGGGCAGAAGCCGAGCTGGAAAAGCGAGCCCTTTTCAGCGGCCACCTGGCGCTCGTTCGCGACGCCATGGCCGAGGCGCAGTTCGATCCCGGCCGGGTGGCCGCGGTCGTCCGTGGGGCGCGGCAACGCTTCGACGCCGACAACCCACGCAAGTGGTCCCAGGGCCTCAACGCCCGCACCGGGCTGGAGTGTGCCGCTCACGTGGCGCGGGCCTGGTCGCTGAGCGGGCCGCTCCTGTCGGTGGACGGTGCGTGTGCCTCTTCGCTGGCGGCGGTGGAACGAGCCACGCGACAACTCCTCGATCGAGACGTCGACGCCGCCATCGCGATCGGGGTCGCCTACAACCTGCTGCCCGAATACTACGTCGTCCTCAGCATTCTCGGGGCGCTCTCGCCCCGGGGGGCGCCGCCGTTCCATCTCGGTGCGGACGGGTTCGTCCCGGGCGAAGGTGCGGCCTGCGTGGTGCTCGAGCGGCTCGCCGACGCGCAGCGTCGAGGCGCCCGCATCCATGCCGTCCTGCGCGGCATCGGGTGCTCGAGCGACGGCAAGGGCGTCAGCATCTTCGCGCCCAACACCGATGGCGAGCTGACGGCGATTCAGCGCGCTCTCGAGGCCAGCGGATGGTCTCCCGCCGACGTCGATCTCGTGGAGGCGCACGGCACGGGAACGAAGCTGGGCGACGAGACGGAGGTCCGCGCCTACGAGCGCGCCTATGGCGAGCGCGACTGGACGGTGCCGCTGGCCGTGGGCACCGTGAAGTCTCAGGTCGGTCACCTCAGCTCCGCCGCGGGCATGGTCGGGCTGGTCAAGGCGGTGCTGGCCGTGCGCGAGGGTGTCCTGCCGCCGACGCTGGGCGAGTTGCCCCAACCCGAGCTGGCGCTCGAGCGTGGCCCGTTGCGGCTGTCCGCCGACGCCCGGCCGTGGGTCGTGCCGGCGCATCGCAAGCGACGCGCGGGGGTGAGCGCGTTCGGCCTGGGCGGCATCAACTATCACGTGCTCATCGAGGAGCCTCCGCCTTCGCCCGGCGATTCGACGAGACCCACGCGACCTTCGCCGCAGGCGAGGCGCCCCGCTCGTTCACCGCTCGCCGATCGCTTCGAGACCGAGCTGGTGCCGTGCGCGCTCGGCAATCGCGAGCCTCGCTATCCTTTCGGCGGGCGCGTGGTGTGGTTGATTCCCGATCGCGGCCGCGTCTGGAAGGAGGTCGGCGCGGTGGTGGAAGGTCGAGGTGGGCGCGTGACGGTCGTCGACTCGCCGCATGCACTGCAATCGGCTCCGCCCGCGGACGGCATCATCGATCTCTCCACCTTCGGGCTCGGCCCCGGCGACCCGTTCGCGGCCGACATCGACGCCCTCGCCACCGAACGCGTCACGTTCGCTCTGCAGGCGATCGCCGCGTGCTACGACCGCATGGCGAGCGCGCCCCACGGGCAGAGCTTCTACGCCGCCGTCACCAGCATGGGCGGTGAGCTGGGGCTCGCGGGCGTCGACCGGGGTCAGGTGGCGGGTGCGGCCCTGGTCGGCCTGGCCAAGGGTCTCAAACAGGAACTGCCGAACACCCTCAGCCGTGGCATCGACTTCGCCCCCGACGAGTCGCCCGACACCATCGGCGAGGTGCTCGTGCGCGAGCTCGAGGACGGCAACGACCAGCTCGAAGTGGCGTGGGCAGGACGACGGTTGGTCACTCGCTTGCGCCGGCTCGCTTTGGAGGATGGGGCGTCGTGCCGGCCCGTCGACGAATCGGACGTGATCGTGGTGTCCGGGGGTGGGCGGGGCGTGGTCTTCGAATGCGCGACCGCCCTGGCGCGACTGGGTGCGCGGGTGATCGTCTGCGGACGCACGCCCGTGCCCAGCGAGGGGGCGCCCTACCTGGACCTCGACGAGGACGAGTTTGCCGCCTGGGGACGCGAGCACATGCTGGTGCGCCGCCGGGAGCAGCCGAGCCTCTCCCCCCGGGCGCTCCGCCAGGAAATCGAGGCGGCCAAGCGCGAGCGTGAGCTGTGGGCGAACCTGCGACGCTCGCACAAAGAGGAACTCCCGCTCACGTACGAGTGCTGCGACGTCGTCGATGCCGACGCGGTGCGCAAGCTCGTGGATCGGGTCCGCGCGACGTACGGCCCGATCACGGGTGTCGCCCACGGGGCCATGGTGCAGTGGTCGACCCTGGCGTCGCGCAAGGAGCCGGCCAAGATCGCCAAGACCCTGGAGGTCAAGTCGCGTGGCTTGATCAACCTGCTCGCGGCGACGAAGATCGATCCGCTGAAGGTCGTGCTGTGTTTCGGCTCCGGCGCGGGGCGGTTCGGCAATCGGGGACAGACCGACTACTGCGCAGCCAATGCCCTGATGGCTGCGCGTCTGGCCTCGATCGCGCGCGCCGACGAACGCTCGACGCGGTTCGTGACCGTCGACTGGACCGCCTGGGATTCGGTTGGCGCCGCGGTGGAAGACCGCGATCTGGCCGACCTGCTCCGCACGACCGGGATCACCTCCATTTCCGTCGAAGAGGGCCTGTATTGGTTCGTGCGCGAGTGGACCGCCGGAACCTCCTCGGAAGTGGTGGTGCTCGAGGAGCGAATGCTGCACGACTGGCCCTTCTTGGGTCGGCAGGCCGAGCACGACCGTCGGGGCCCGGTGGAGGTCGACGACCTGGGCCGCCCGTTCGTCGAGGGGGCGTGGCCGCTGGTCGACCGGGTGCTCGAACGAAAGCCCGATCGCATCGTCATCGAGCGCCGGCTGGAGATCGACAGCGACGCGTTCGTCGACCAGCACCGGCTTCACGGCGTGCCGATCCTGCCGGCGACCTTCGGGTGCGAGCTTCTGGCCGAGGTCGCGGCGCTGTGTGTTCCGGGCTTCGAGATCGAGACGGCGCACGACGTGCGCATCGAGGCGCCGGCCAAGCTGTTTCGAGAGCAACCGCTGCTCCTTCGCGCCACGGCGCGGATCGAACGGTCCGATTCCACCGAGGTGATCGTCCACGCCCAAACGCGATCGCGACTGCTGCTGCGAGGCCGAGCGTTGACCGATCGCGTCCACCACAGCGCTCGCTTTCGCTTGCGACCCTCCGGGGCCCGGTCGCCATCCCGCCTCGACATCGTCGAGATCGAGGGCACCGCACGCGCGCGCTCGTTCTTCCACATGGCGCGCGATCCCGTCACCCTCGGGCCGCTCTATTCGCGCGGCCGGTGGATCCAGGTTCGCGATCGCACGGTGATCGGATCGATCCGCGCCCCCCGTCTGCGCGACGCCATGCGACGTTCGTCGTGGCCTCTGTTCCAGGTCGATCCCTTGATGATGGACACTGCCTTCCAGATCGCCGCCAACTGGGACGGTCTGGGCGGAGGGTACGTCTCCATTCCCTACGGCATGGCCGAGCTGCGGTTGGGTCGTCGGCGGCGAAGGGACGAGGGCGCCCGCGTGCGCGCCACGGTCACGCGCGTCGAGACCCCAGACGTCTACTACGACATCGACGTCGCCACCGAGGGAGGCGACATGCTGATGGAGATCCGCGGCCTCCACCTGCGCAGGATCACGTCGCCGAACGACGCACGATGACGTGGCCTCGGCTCCCGGAGCTTCCCGGTCTCTCCTTCGGCATGGTGGAGGTGGGCCCGACCGCGCATCCGGACGCCCCGGAGGTCCAGCGCCTGCGGCCCACCGCCGTAGATGCTCGGCGGGCGACCTTCGTCGCAGGTCGCCGCGCGGTGAGGCAAGCACTCGCGCGTCACTGGGGCGCCTTGCCGTCGGACTTGCGCATCGAACCCGATGCGAACGGTCAGCCTCACGCGAGGGTCGGCGACCGCGATCACCCGACGCACGTCTCGATCAGCCACACCGCGGGTTGGGCGATCGCCGTCGCGGGGGACGTCCCCCTGGGCATCGATCTGGTGGCGCTCGACGACGTGCCGGTCGGCCTCGGCGAGGACGTCTTCGCCCCCCGAGAGCGCGAGGACCTCGAGCGAGTCTTCGCGCAATCGTCCGATCCCCGGATCCCTCGATGCGCGGCCTTCGGCGCCAAGGAGGCCGCGCTCAAGTGGCTGGGCGTCGGCATGCGCATCCCCCTTCCGTCCGTGCGGGTCACGTCTTTGGGCCCACTCGAAGGCACGGACCCGAGCAGCATCCCGGTTCGGATCCTTCACCCGCACGGACGCGTCCACCTCACCATGCACACCTGGTTGCCGACCCCCGCGGTCCTCTGTGTCCTCCTCGTCTGACCCCTTCGCTTTGCCTTCCCGTCTCCCCGACCCCTCGAGCCCACCAACCCCGCGCCCGCGAATTCAGCACCACCCGCCGGTCTCGCCCTCCGTCCGCACGCGCGGCCCTCCCTCGGCCCCGCACCTTTCACACATCCGGTGCTTCGCCGATCTCTCGACTTCGCGAGGCGTCAGCGACCCGGCAAGTACACGACGCCTACGAACACGGGCGAGGCCACGGTCGTGACCTCGCCGGTCGGTGCGAGCTGCCCGGTGCGGTCGTCGATCGAAAAAGCGACGATCGAGTCGGAGTCTTGGTTGGCGACCAGCATGAGCTCGCCGTCGGGTGCGATCTCGAAATTGCGGGGCGTTTGGCCACCCGTCGATCGATGCCCGACGGGTGTCAGCGCACCGTTGCTCGGATCGATCGCGAAGATCGCGATGCTGTCGTGCCCCCGATTCGAGGCGTACACGAAGCCCCCGCCAGGGTGCACGTGCACGTCCGCACACGTGTTCTGCGATCCGGCAAAGCCGTCGGGCAACGTGCCGAGACTCTGGATCTGTGTCAGCCGTCCGCTTTCGTCGTCGTAGGCGTAGGCGCGGATGGTGTCGTCGAGCTCGCCGACCACGTACGCGTAGTCGAGCGAGGGGTGAAACGCCAGGTGGCGCGGCCCCGCCCCGGCCTCGAGCGCGACGGTCGGCACCGCGTTGGCGGTGAGCGTCCCGGTGTTCTCGTCGAAGACGTACTGCGCGATCTCGTCGCGACCTTTGTTCGGCACGAACACGAACGCATTCGCCGGGTCGGGTACGATCATGTGCGACTGGGCACCGTTGCCCTGCATCTTCACGTCGACGGCATCGCCGAGCATTCCGCCGTTGCCGATGGGGAGCACGGCGACCGTACCCCCGCCATAGTTGGCGACCAACACGAAGCGGCCACTGCGATCGGTCGCGACGTGGGCCGGACCTGGTCCACCCGAGGCGACGCGATTGACGAACGTCAGTCCGCCCGTACGTGGGTCGATCGCGAAGGCAGCGACCGCCCCGGTCTGCATCCCCTCGAAGCTGCCCGTCTCGTTGACCGCGAACAAGTAGCGGCGCTGTGGATCCACCGCGAGAAACGACGGATTGGTCCCCCCGTCCACCGGATCGCTCACCGGCGTGAGCGCCCCGGTCTCGATGTCCAACGCATACACGTGAATCGAGCTCCCGTAGGTCCCCACGTACACGTAGGGTGTCCCGGTCGGCTCGCCGTCCGTCGTTTCGCCGCGGGTCTCGCCCGTGTCGCTCGTCGAAGCCGACTCTTCTCCCGACACGCTCGTCGAACCGGCCGCGCTCCCCGACTTCCCCGAGTCGGTCGACCCCGGCCTCCCCGACACCGACCCCACGTCGTCGCCCCCGCTCGTCTGCATCGTCGTCGGGTCCGCCGTCACAGCCCCCATCGACCCCTCGCCACAAGCGCCCGCCCCCACCAACAAAAGCAAACCGCCCCACCGCACCCTCCCATCCTACGCTCCCCACCCCGCCCGTCCAACCCCACCCCACCGTCCAACCCCCGAACCTCCGCCGCAAAACCGACCACGGACCCTCACTCCATCGCCGATGCCCACCTCCACGACGCATCGAAGGTCTCGTCGCAGATCGACCGCACGCAATGCCTTTCGTGGCTCCCCTCCAGCCCGAGCGATCGGTCCCCTGGCGTCC
>CAZYSW010000223.1:0-8996 GCA_964650105.1 uncultured Nannocystaceae bacterium | reverse complement strand
TGCCCTCCCAGTAGTGCAGCTCGAGCGTGATCTGGAGATCGAGCTGCACTACTGGGAGGGCATGACCGTGCCCGCGAGCTTCTCCGCGAGCGCCTCGTCGCCCTCGGTGCATCGGCCGCCGTCGCCCATTCCAGCGTCGACCACCTGCAGGGGCTCAAGGCCTCGCTCGACTCGGCGAGCTCTTCGTGGCGCGGATGACGGGGCGTGCTCGTCTGGTAGGTTCAGAGGGATTCGCATGGCCGTCTTCGAGCATCCGGAATTCGACGATCACCAACAGGTCTGCTTCGTGAGCGACGCAGACACTGGCTTGCGGGCGATCATCGCCATCCACACGACGAGCAGCCTGGGGATCGCGGGAGGCGGTTGTCGGATGTGGCCGTATCCGTCCGAGGACGCGGCCCTGCGCGACGTGCTTCGGCTGTCGAAGGCCATGAGTTACAAGCTCGCGCTGGCGCGGATCCCATCAGGAGGTGCCAAGTCCGTGGTGATCGGCGATCCGAAGAAGGACAAGACCGAGGCGTTGCTTCGCGCGCTCGGGCGTGCCGTTCACGGCCTGGGGGGCCGCTACGTGATCGCGGCGGACGTCGGCACCACGCCCGCGGACATCGACATCATCGCCCGGGAGACGCCCTATTGTGCGGGTCGCAGCGGGGGCAGCGGGGACACGACCGCCCCCACCGCCTACGGCACGTTCTTGGCGCTCGAGCGCGCCGTCTCCCGGCGGTTGGGGCGCGACGATCTGGACGGGTTGCGGGTCGCGATCCAGGGGATGGGTGGAGTGGGCTTTCGCCTCGGCCAGCTCCTGCGCGAACGCGGGGCACGGCTGGTGGTGTCCGACCTCGATCCGGATGCGGTCAGGCGCGCGGTCGAGGCGCTGGACGCCCAGCCTGTCGACGTCGAGGCCATCTACGATGCCGACGTCGACGTGTTCACCCCCTGTGCACTCGGGGACGTGCTGACTGAGGACCATGTCCGCAGGTTGCGTTGCTCGGTGGTCGCCGGCTCGGCGAACAACCAGCTTCACACCGAGGCCCAGGCGGCGTCGCTCGCCGAGCGAGGGATCCTCTATGTCCCGGACTTCGTGGCCAACATGGGGGGCGTGCTGGGGGCGGCCAGGCTCGAGAAAGCCACGGACGCGAAGATGGCCAAGGCGCTCCAACCCCTGGTCGAGACACTCGACGCCGTGTTCGATCGAGCGGACCAGGAGAACGTCACCACCCACGCTGCTGCCGTCGCGCTGGCAAAGGCGGCCCTCGCCGAGCGGCGGACCGACGGGACGAGGACGCTCGCCGCCATGCTGTGGCGAACCCCGTTCGTGGCCCGCTCGGCGCTCCGTGTCCGCAACGCGCTCGCCAGCGTGCGGGCGAGGTGAGCCCACGCGCGCGGTCTCGGGGACGGCCGGTCGGTCGTGCCGCGGGCGAGCGGAGGGGACGACGCGTCGGCGGATCCCACGTGGGCGGTGCACGACGATCGAGGCGAACGCCCCGATCGTGGCACACTCGGTGGGATGGCGACCAGCATGCCGACGACGACGACACGCGGGCGGGCCCGCACGACGCGGACGATTCCGACGGGAGCGATCACCCGCCGCTCGATGCTGTCCTTGCTCCCCCTGGCTTCGATCTCGGGGTGTGCCTGGATCATCTATCCGGAGCGGCGCCACCAACGAAACCCCGGACCCATCGAGGTGGTTCCGCTCGTCGTCGACTGCCTGCTGTTCATCCCGGGAATCGTCCCGGGAATCATCGCGCTCGCGGTCGACTTCGGGACGAGGGCCATCTACATCCCCCGTGACCAGGTCCGGCGCTTGCAACCCGGAGGCGTCGTCGCGCTTCGCCGCGACCCTCCCGAGCACATAGAGTTGCGGATCCGCGACTCGGGGTCGCGCGAGCTGACCCGTACGCGTACCCGCATCGATCCCGACGTCGAACGTCATACGATCGCCGCACGCATTCCTCCTGCGGAACAGTCCCTGCGCGTCGACCTCTTGGCCGACGACGAGCTCGTCGCCTGGGCGGTCGTCACCCCCGATCTCGCGACGAGGTCGCCCTGAAGGCGTCGACCGTGGCGAAGGGGGCTCAGATCCGTTCGAGCAGCCGCTCGGCGACGTCTTGACCGGTGGTCATGGCCTGCTCGTGCACGATTGGTTCGAGGAGGTAGCTGCCCGCGAACCAAGTCCTTCGCTGGCCCTGGATGGCAGACAGCCGTGCGGCCGTGATGTGGGTCCGTCCGGTCGCGATCGGGTGCTCGAAGAAGCGGTTGCAGATCAGCGTCGACGGGTCCGGCTCGATATGCGGGTTCATGCTCACGAAGACGTCCGGTACGGTGTCGGGGATCGCGTTCATCAGGTTCGGGTGGAATGTGATGGTGGGTCGTACGATGGGTCGCCCGTCCTCCGGCACGACGTAGTTGAACGCCCCCCACGCGTCACGGTCGCGTGGCATCAGACGCGCGTCCGTGTGCACGGTGAGTCGCGCTCGTTGGTAGCGAAACGCCGCGAAGATGGAGGCCTCCTCGTCCGAGGGATCTTCGAGCAGCGGCACGACTTCGTGGGGGTTCGTCGCGAGGACGACGTGATCGGCGTGGAAGAGCAGATGCTCGTCTTCACGCGTGACGGCCCGAATCTCCACCTGGTCTTCTCGACGAACCACGCCTACCGCCCGCGTGGAACAGCGCACCGCGGCGCCGTGCGCTTCGAGCCATCGCGTGAGCGCACCGGTGTACTCGTGCATGCCTCCGATCACGCACATGCGCTCGGGTGGTCGATCGTTCCCGACGATCCCGTGCATCCGCCAGAACGCCACCAGGCTCCGCACGCGGTAGCTCGCCGGGTTCGCGTTCGGCATGGGGAAACATCCCATCGCTCGCGGTGCGGCGTAGAAGGCGAAGAACTCGCTCGAGTAGTCGTTCTTGCGGAGGTAGTCGCCCAGCGTCATGTCTTCGGCGTTCGGATCGTCGAGCACCGAGACGCACGCCAGGTTGAAGCGTACGATCTCGGCCCGCAGGCGATCGGGATCCTCGACGGCCGGGCCGAACGTGGGGTGGCCGTCGCGCCAGGCGTGGACCAGCTCGCCATCGGCACGCATGAACGCGGTGTCTTGCACGATGGGTCGAGCCTCCAGCCCCAGCTCGTCCAACAGCGCCTTCACGCGCACGAACGTCGTCTGGTTGAAATCCGTGACGCCGGCGTCCACGCGGTGCAATCCACGGCCGGGGAGCTGAATGTCGACGCCGAAACAGTCGCCGCCGAGCCGCGGCAAGCTCTCGAGGATCGTGACCGACACCCCGGCCTTCACGAGCCGGTGCGCTGCACCCATTCCGGCGACTCCACCCCCGACGACGACGACTGCAGGCATCGCGTCACGGTACCGATCGACGGTGGTGTCCAGCAACCCCGTACGTCGCGCTGCGCGATTGGGTGCGACGGCGGCGCCGACCAGCGTCCGACGAAGACCCGGTCGGCGTCCGCCGTCGACGACCGATGGCCTCGAGCTCGCGGTCGGAGCAGCCGGAGGGGCGACTCGCCTCAGCGTTTGGGCGTGGCGACGTCGACCACGTGCAGGTCCAGGACGCGGGCGAGGTCCGAGGAAGAGATCTCGACCAGAAAACCCCGCTTGCCCCCGTTGACCAGGATGCGATCGAGGTCCAGCACGGTGGTCTGAACGTAGGTCGGCAATGCCCTGCGGGTGCCGAACGGAGACGTCCCGCCCACCAGGTAGCCGGTGTGTCGCATGGCCGTCTCGAGCGTGCAGGGGGTGATCGCCTTCACGCCGAGGTGACGTGCGAGACGCTTGGTCGACACCTCCCGGTCCCCGTGCATGAGCACGACGAGGGGAGCGTGAGTATCGGTCTCCATCACCAGCGTCTTGATCACGCGGTGCTCGTCTACGCCGAGGGCGGCGGCGCTTCGCGCCGTTCCCCCTCGATCGACGTAGTCGTACAGCCGTGCCTCGAAGGCGATGCCCGCGTCGCGCAAGACGCGAATCGCCGGTGTGATCGGGTACGAGGGTCTGGCCACCGGCAGACGAGGCTACCAGGGGCGACGCAGGGGCGATCCGAGCCACCGGCACGCGATCGGAGGCCGAACGTCCGCGCGTCGTGCAGGCCGCTCGAACTCGAGGTGCTCACCCCCACGCTGGACCAGCCGTGCGGCGTTCCCGAAGGGCCACTGCGCCGTCGATGGCGAAACATGGTGCCGAGGGCGGACGAACACGAAAGGAAGCCGCTTCCGACGAGCTCCACATACCCGTCAGTGGCCGTCGGCGGACCGATCCGTCGTCACGGGTCCCGACAGGGCCGTGCAATCGCATGCGGGACGCGGACGGGGGCGTGCTGGGGGCACGGATCGGGAGGGCGTGAGGCAGCTCCATCGGCGTGTACCCGCGCGCGGGCTCGCGAAGGGGCGACCCGACCGCCATGCGCGAACGGCACGGCGCCGAACGCCGGCTCGCTCGGTGGCGTGGGCCCGGGATCGTTGAACCCGGTCGGCGGGCCGACTACCGTTCCGAGCGGACGGACATGGCGAAGCACGGCATCACACGCAGGCAAGCACTCCTTTCGGGAGCGGCGATCAGCGGGGGCGCTGCCCTGCTCGCGAGCCCGACCGCGTCGGCTTCGACAGCGCGCGGATGGGAGACGACTTACAGCGGGGGGGCCGAACGGCTGCCTCGGGCACCGGGGCAGCCGATGCGCGATTACCAGCCGACGGTCACGCCGGGTGGATCCACGTTGCCCTTCAAGATCGTGGACGGCGTGAAGGTCTTCCACCTCGTCGCCGAGGAGGTCGACCACGAGTTCGCCCCCGGCCTGAAGGCGAGGTGCTGGGGCTACAACGGTCGCGTCCATGGGCCGACCCTCGAGGCGGTCGAGGGCGACCGCGTGCGTGTCTACGTCACCAATCGCCTGAAGGCCCCCACCACCGTGCACTGGCACGGCGTGTTTCTTCCGGCGGGGATGGACGGCGTCGGTGGCCTGAATCAGCGTCCCATCGCTCCGGGTGAGACGTTTCGGTACGAGTGGACGTTTCGGCAGTTCGGCACGTTCATGTACCACTCGCATCACGACGAGATGACTCAGATGGCGATGGGGTTGATGGGGATGATCGTCGTGCATCCACGTCGGCCGTCTCGCGACTACCGCGTGGACCGTGACTTCGTGATCATGCTGGGCGAGTGGAAGATCCTTCCCGGGGCCCGGCGCCCCGATCCCAACGAGATGACCGATTTCAACGTCCTCACGATGAACGCCAAGGCGTTCCCGGGGACGGTCCCACTCGTCTGCAAGACCGGCGACCGCGTTCGCATCCGGTTCGGCAACCTGAGCGCGATGGATCACCACCCGATCCATCTGCACGGGTACTACTTCAAGATCGTGGCCACCGACGGCGGGCGGTTGCCGGCATCGGCGCAGTGGCCGGAGACCACGGTCCTCGTACCGACGGGGAGCACCCGCGAAATCGAGTTCATCGCCGACGAGCCCGGCGATTGGGCCCTCCATTGCCACATGACCCACCACGTCATGAACCAGATGGGACACGCGCTCCCGAACATGATCGGTGTGGATGCCGCGGAGGTGGGCAAGAAGACGCGGCGCCTGGTGCCGGGGTACATGAGCATGGGCGAGCACGGGATGGCGGACATGGCCGAGATGGGAATGCGTGTCCCGGAGAACAGCATCCCGATGATGGGTGCCAAGGGGCCCTTCGGCACCATCACGATGGGCGGGATGTTCACGATCGTGAAGGTTCGCGACGAGCTCGCCGAGGGCGAGGACCCCGGGTGGTATGCGTATCCACCGGGGACGATGGCCGACACCGCGACGCCCGAGGATCTGAAACGCGACGGCATCGAGGTTTGACCCGAGACACGCCCCCATGAGACGCATTCTCTCGGTCCTCCTCGCCGGCCTGGTCTTTACCGTCTCCGCTTGCCGCCCCGCGGGATTGCCCGTCGAGTCCCCCGAGCGCGACCCCACCGATCCGGACGCTCCGATCCCTGCGTATCGGCCGGGCCCGAGCCTCTTCGAGACGTCCGCCTTCCCCGCCCACGCGTCCGCGGCCGCGGATGCGCACGAGCATCACCATCATGATCATCATCGTCCTTCCCAGGAGGCGGAGTCGGCGTCTGCCTCGTCGGCGAAGGAGGCTTCGGACCCCCCGAACGTCGCTCGTCCGCACGAACACGGAGACCACCGATGAACGCGAGGCTTGCGTCGTTCGGGCTCGTCCTGCTCGCCGCCTGTGCCACCACCAATCCGGCTGGTTCGCGGCGCGAGGTCGGTGATCTCGTCGCGGAACGCACGGGCGTTCGCGAGGCGATCGAGCCGGAGCAAGACGCCGAGAGTCGGGCGCGCGTCCGCGAACGCGTGGATGCGCTCCTGGCCCGGCCACTGACGATGGAGGGGGCCGTACAGGTCGCGCTGCTCAACAACCGCGCGTTCCAGGCCACGCTCGAGGGCCTCGGCGTCGCCCAGGCCGACCTGGTGCAGGCCGGTTTGCTCGAAAACCCGGTCATCGCGGGGGATCTCGTGGTCTCCACGCGGGGGAACGGCCTGGGCGGGGGCGTGTCGCTCTCGCAGAGCCTTCTCAGCGTTTTCCTCATCCCCGCCAAGCGCCGCCTGGCCAAGGCCGAGCTGCGCAATGCGGTGCTCACCGTGGGGCATGCCGCGCTCGAGCTCGTCCGAGACGTCCGGGTCGCATACGTGACGGTGCAGGCCGCCATTGCGTCGAGAGACCTGCATCGGGAGCTGGTACAGCTCGCGGAGATCGCCGACGAGCTCGCCGAGCGTCAGGTCGAGGCGGGCAACTTGCCCGCGCTCGACCGGAGCCTGTTCGCCGGGGCGCTCGACGAAGCGCGGGTCCAGCTGGCGGACGCGGAGCTTCAGGTCGTTGCTGCACGCGAAGCCCTGTCGCGCCTGATGGGTCTGTGGGGGGCGCAGATCGAATGGATGCTCGCGGCGGGGCTGCAAGACCCCCCCGCGGCCGATCTGACCCTGGCCAACCTCGAGCAGCACGCGCTTCGCGAGCGTCTCGACGTCTCGGCGGCCCGCTTCGAGGTGGAATCGATCGAGCTCGCCCTCGCGCTCCGTCGTCGAGGAATCGTCCCGCAGCTCGAAGGAGGGGTCGAGTCACGCAACGAGGTCGGCGACGACGCCGGCCACGAGTGGGTGATCGGTCCCTCCCTGGCCATCGAGCTGCCGATCTTCGATCCCGGGCACGCGGACTTCGCCCGCATCCGCGCACATCTGCGCGCGGCGCAGTATCGCCTGCAGCAGCTCGCCATCGATACACGCTCCGACGTGCGGCTGCATCGTGCCGAAGTCGTGGCGGCTCGCCGCAAGGTGGACTACTACGTCCGCACCGTCATCCCGCGCCGCGAAGCCATCACCGAGCTCACGCTCGAGCAGTACAACGCGATGCTCTTGGGCACCTACCAGCTCCTCGAGACCCGGGCCGAGCTCACGGAGGCTCGGCGCGCCCACGTCGAAGCCCTTCGGGACCTCTGGATCTCTTACGCCGACCTCGAGCTCGCGGTCGGGGGGCGGCTGCCGGTCGGCGAGTGAGGGCGCATCTGGGTCGTCCCGTGCGAGAAGCAGCGCTTCTTTCGGAGGCTCGTGCCCACGCCGACGATCACGCGCTGCTCTCGCGTTGCGACGCGACGGCTGCCCGACTCAAGATCGTCGCGCCACGAGCCTTCCGAGCAGGCCGATGCCGAGCACGCCGACGCCGGCCATCCACACGTAGCGATCGACGAAGGTGGCGACTCCAAAGCACGACACGAGGCCCAACGCGGGTACGATGCGCGGGAACAGCCGCTCGTCGGCAGATAGACGGAGCGCGGCGAGGTTCGTCAGACCGTAGTACACGAGGATCGTGAAGGCGCTGAAGGTCCAGGCGACCCGAATGTCGCCCACGACCACGAGGACCGCGACGAGGATCCCCGTGAAGATCACGGCGCGCACCGGTGAGCCCTCTCGTTCCCGAACGGTCGCGAGAAAGCGCGGCAAGTCTCCACGGCGCGCCATCGCGAGGACGACCCGCGAGATGCCGAGGAGCAGGTTGAACACCACGCCCGTCATCGCCGTCACGGCTCCCACGGCGAGAAGCGGCGGAAGCCAACCGAAGCCGAACCCCTGGGAGATGGCATGCAGGGGAGCCGCGGTGTCACGGGTGAGCGCGGCGAGTGTCCGTGCGCCCACTGCTGCGGACGCGACCAGGGCCACCGCGACGTAGAGCACCATCGAGACCGCCAGGGTCATGACGATCGCGCGGGGAATGCTGCGCCGGGGGTCGCGGATCTCTTCGCCGAGCGTGGCGATGCGGCCGTATCCGGTGTAGGCCACGAACATCAGGGCCGTAGCGTGTGCCGTATTCCGGAGGTCGAGCGGGAGCACGTCCGACAGCGTGAACGCCGAACGACCCAGGACCCGAGCACCACCTGCGATCGCGAAGGCGCCCAGCGCCACCACGGTGATCGTCACCATCGTGGCGTTGGCGCGGTTCGACCGTCGAATGCCTCCGGCGACGACGAGCGTCGAGATCGTCAAGGCGACCAGACCCAGGAGCATTCTCAGCTGCGCGTCCGAGCGGTCGAACAGGTGGAGCAGATAACCCGCCAGGCCGAGCGTCGCAGTGGCGGCCGAGGCCGCCTTCGCGCACAAGAACATCCAACCCGCCGTGAAGCCCAACCAGGGGCCGATGTACCGGTAGCCGTACTCGTAGGTCCCTCCGCTGACCGGGTGATTTGCGGCGAGCTGGGCGCTCGACAGGCCATTGAAGGTGGCGAGGATCGCCGCGAAGAAGACCGCGACCACGACTCCTGGACCCACGATCCCGGCCGCGATCCCGATGCTCACGAAGATCCCCGTGCCGAGGATCGAGCCCAGCCCCATGAGCACGGCGCCGGGGATGCCGACCACGCGTCGCAGGCCGGGCTGGGGGGTGGTCGAAGCCGAAGCCATGAGCCTCGATGCGAGGCTACCGCACGGCTCGATGGCCC
>CAZYSW010000222.1:7474-9009 GCA_964650105.1 uncultured Nannocystaceae bacterium | reverse complement strand
CGTCCGCCTGCCGGAACCGCCGCCGGAACCGCCCCTCAACCTCGAACCCCAGCGACCGATACAGCGCCAGCGCGCCCGGGTTCGTCTCCAGCACGCCCAGTTCGATCCGCCGAACCGAAGGCGACGCCCGCGCCCACTCCACCGCGGCCGTCTTGGTGAAGTTGACCATTCCGGCGCGCGCAGCTCCGGAGTGTCCCATGCCCGGCATGCCTCTCCACATGTCTGCGACGATGTTGACGATGGCGCCACCGTGGTCGCGCATGGATTGGGTGAAGACTTCTCGCGCCATGAGAAAGCCTCCCACCAGGTTCGTGCGCACCACGGTCTCGAAGCCTTTTTGGCTGATCAGCGCCAGCGGGGACGGGAACTGCCCTCCAGCGTTGTTGACGAGCCCGTGGATCGGCCCCAGTCGTTCCACGATCCCGGCGACGACCTCCTTGACGCGCGCCTCGTCGCGGATGTCGAGCGTCTCGAAATGGGCCTCGCCGCCGTCTTCGTGAATTTCGGCGGCCGTGCGCTCCAGCCGATCTCGCTTGCGCCCCACGAGGACCACGCGGGCCCCCAGCGAGGACAGCTCGTGCGCGGTGCAGCGCCCGATGCCCGACCCCCCGCCGGTGACGACGATCGTCTGGTCGGAGAAAAGGCCGGGGCGGAAGATGGAGCGGTAGGGCATCGCGTGCAGCTCGGTTCGATCCGAAGCGGATCGAGTGTACCCAGATCCCGCCGACGAAACGCGCCGCCTCGTGGACTCGGGCCGTGTCTCCGCCCCGGTGCGAATCGCGCCGAGTCACGCTGCACCCCGGCACGTCGGCCGGAACGCGCTCGAACGGGTGGGTGGTCCCATCGCGGCGTCCAGCGTTGGACGACCCGCGCAAGATCGCCTCGACCACCACGGTGATGGACGCGACGGAACCGCTGTCGGGGGCTTCGCTCCGACGCCGCGGAAGTCCCGGCCCACCACGGCCCGATCCCCCTCCGAAGGGCGTCGAAGTCCATCGACCTCCAAAATCGGGCCCCACCGTCCCACCGGCATCGTGGGTGTTGGATCCTGGGCCGCGCTGGTGTAGGAACCCCTCTGCACCCGAAGGGAACCAACGATGAGCCTCGAGAGCACGACCCAGACGATCAAGGACAAAGTCGGTGAGGACTGCGGCCTCGGCTCGACGCTCAAATTCGATCTGGGCGACGATGGCGTCATCCATCTCGATGCTTCCACCGTTCCGAACGTCGTGACCAACGAGGACAAGGACGCGGAGTGCACGGTGAAGCTGTCGCTCGAGGATCTCGAGGCCATGATGAGCGGCCAACTCGATCCGATGGCCGCCTTCGGCCTGGGCAAGCTCCAGCTCGAAGGCGACATGTCCGTCGCCATGAAGCTCGGCTCCCTCATCCGCTGAGGGCCACCCCCGAAACACCCGCCCCCCGAACGACCACCTCCGACACGACCGGAACTGTCCCGGCGCCGGAACTGGAATCGGAGCGGAACTGGAATCGGAGCGGAACTGGAATCGGAGCGGAACTGGAATCGGAGCGGA
>CAZYSW010000222.1:0-7374 GCA_964650105.1 uncultured Nannocystaceae bacterium | reverse complement strand
ACTGGAATCAGTGTCGGAGCTGGAACCGGAGTTCGGAGCTGGAACCGGTCGCGGAACCGGACCAACCGTTCGCGGGGGGGACGGCCCTTCCATGTCGAGACTGTGGTGCAGCTACGGCGACCGCTTCACGTTTCACCGACGGATCCCCGGAGCATCGGGGCGACGATCCTGGCGAGATGGGTAAAGCGCTGCCTCACGTCGAGGTCTCTCGAGGGGCGGAGCAGCGTCGCTTTCGAAGGTCAGTCGAAGCGGGCGAGGACGGGGACGTGGTCGGAGGGGGTGTCCCAGGCTCGAGGTTCGTGATCGTGGACGACTTCGGTGCAGCGGTCGGCCAGCGGAGGGGTGGCGTAGACGTGGTCGATGCGCATGCCCTCGTTGCGGGTGAAGCCGCCGGTGCGATAGTCGAACCAGGTGTAGTGGCCCCCTTCGGGGTGGTGCTTTCGGAAGCAATCCACCAGGCCGAACGACAGGAGATCGGCGAGCGCTCGGTGCTCGTCGTCGGTGAAGTGTAGGCGGCCCTCGAACGCCGGAGGGTCGTAGAGGTCGCGTTCGTCGGGTGCGACGTTGAAGTCGCCCACCACGAGGATCGGCTCGGTGGGGCTGCAGTGTCGGCGGAGCTCCTCTCCGAGGCGACGAAACCATTGCAGTTTGTAGGTGAACGCGTCCGAGCCCACCTGGGTGCCGTTGGGCGCGTACACGTTGTAGACCCGCATGCCGCGGACCACCACGTCGAGGATGCGGGGGTGGGGCTCGGCCGGTCCCTCACGGAAGCCGCGGATCACCTCCTGGGGAGGCTCTTTGGTCATCGTCGCCACGCCGCAGAGGGCCCGACCTCCATGGACGTTCACCGTGTAGCCGAGCTCCATGAACGGCACGCGCGGAAAGAGCCGATCCTCGACCTTCGTCTCCTGCAGGCACACGATGTCGGGCTCGTGGTCGGCGAGGTAGGTCAGCACGTGATCGAGTCGGCTGCGGATCGAGTTGACGTTCCACGTGAGCACCGTGAAGGCGGAACCCATGGCGGGAAGGTACCATGGCACTCGATCCGTCCCATGCTGCCTGCGCGTCGCGTCCTGGCTGGCCGGCCCTCCTCACGAGGTGGGTAGGGCGCGCGACGTCCACCCTCGGCGATCAGGAGGGGCGGATGTGGCGAGCTTCGGGGGCGGACGACGCGTCGTCGTCGACGTCCAGCGAGTCGATGGCGGCGAGCAGTTGCTCGGCGTCGGCCGGCTTGACGAAGTGACGGCTGAAGCCCGCTTTCTCGGCGCGTCGGCGATCCTGTTCCTGACCGTACCCGGTCACCGCCACCAGGCGCATGCCGTTGCGCCCTCGGGGGCGCTCGGCCAGCTCGTAGCCGTCCATGACCGGCAAGCCGATGTCGAGGATTCCGATCTCCGGCCGGAACGCGTCGGCCAATCCAGCGCTTCGGGGCCGTCGTGGGCCACCCGGACCTCGTGACCCGCTGCGGCGAGGAGCTCGGCCAGCATGTCGGCGGCATCGCGGTTGTCGTCGACCACCAGGATTCGCCGCGGACGAAGGCTGCGAAGCGGAAAACGCCGAGGCTCGACGGCCGCCGGACGGACATCGACGCTGATTGGGACCCGCAAGGTGAACTCGCTCCCCTGCCCCGGACCCACGCTGTAGGCCGAGACCTCGCCGCCGTGCATCCCCACCAGGCTCTTGACGAGGGTCAGGCCGATGCCGAGGCCGCTCGACTCATCGGGGGACGGGCCGCGGCCCTGGGCGAAGAGGTCGAAGATGCGCGGCAGAAGCTCGGCCGCGATCCCTCGGCGGGTGTCTCGGACCTTCAGGATTACCCGCTCGTCCTCGCGCGCGGCCCGGACGTGGATACGCCCGCCGGGAGGCGTGAACTTCGCGGCGTTGGTCAAGAGGTTGGCGATCGCCTGTGCGAACCGGGTTTCGTCGACGTTGACCAGCAGCCCCTCCTTGGGCACCTCGACGACGAGGCGGTGCCGAAACTGCTCCAACAGGGGGCTGGCCATCTCGATGGCCTTGGCGACGACGCTCGCCAGCTCGATGCCCTGGCGCTCGAGCCTCACCTTGCCGCGCGTGATCCTGGCCACGTCGAGCAGGTCGTCGACCAGGCGCACCATGTGCCGAACCTGACGCTCGATGAGCTCGAGCTCGCGTTCGATGCCCGAGACGTCGCGACGCCGCAGCAGCTCGATCGCCGTCACGATGGGGGACGCCGGGTTGCGCAGCTCGTGTCCCAGCACGGCGAGAAACTCGTCCTTGGCACGGCTGGCCGCGCCTCGGCGCGCGCCACTCTTTCGCGCCCCAGGAGCTCTCGGCGCTCTTCTTCGACGCACTTGCCATGCGTGACGTCTTCCTGAACGGCGACCAGGTAGCGCTTCCCGGCCAGCGACAATGCCGTGATCCGGGCCAAGGTGGTGGACGGGGTTCCGTCCTTGCGGACGTTCGAGAACTCTCCCGTCAAGATGCCGTTCCTGCGGAGCTGCTCGATGATCCCCGCCACGATGCGCGCGTTCTCGGGAGGTGGGTAGGTGTTCTGGACGGTGACGTGCTTGCCCACCAGCTCGCCCGGTTCGTAGCCGAACATTCGGTCCTCGGCGGGGTTGGTATAGAGGATCGTGCCGCTCTCGTCGGCCACGGTCACCCCCTCCCCCATGCTCTC
Organism: uncultured Nannocystaceae bacterium; assembly: GCA_964650105.1. Classification (GTDB taxonomy): domain Bacteria; phylum Myxococcota_A; class Polyangia; order Nannocystales; family Nannocystaceae; genus CAZYSW01. The sequence continues at coordinate 4,718 of CAZYSW010000222.1, read as the reverse complement.
GACGACCCACGCCTGCAAAGAGAGCGCTTGATGCTGCCGGCTTCGCATCTCCGCGAGCCCGGCCAGGACCAGGCTGAAGAAGACGCCGCTTCCGAACACCCAGGGGACGAGCCCCACCCGCGACCCCACGTCCAGGCTGGGGCCGGAGCGGAACGCGACGATCCAATCGCGGCCGACGACCTCCAGGGGCTCGACGTGATGAAATCGCGATCGTCCGCTCGACGCGGTGGAGCGATGCATCAGAGACCCGGGATCGAGCACCGAGTCGTAGATGTCCACGGCCAGCCGCGGATGGGTGGTGCCCAACACGCCGTCCAGCAGATCGTCCATGCGAAACGGGCTGTAGACGAAGCCGATCAACGCGTCACGCCGGGCCTCGATGGTGTCGGGCGTCACGCCACCTTCGTAGACGGGCACGTAGATCAGAAAACCGGCTTGCTCGTCCTCGTCGATCTCCTGAACCAACGTCACCCGACCCGAGGCCGCGGGCTGCCCCGTGTCCCGGGCCCTCGCCATGGCAGCGCCGCGCGTGGGCTCGGTGAACCCGGGTAGTTCTCGGGAAGCTCCAGGTGGTCGACGAACCGCGCGAACTCTTCGGCCGTGATGTTCGCGTCGACGGCCATGAGCCCACGCGCCGCGAAGAGGACGGCCATGTACGCCGCGAGCCGGCCGCGGATCTGTTCGCTCGCGGCCTCGACGTGCGTGTTGAACCGCGCGGCGTCGCGATCCAGCGCCGAACGTTGAAAGCCCCAGGTCACGACCGCCGTGATGCTCAGACCGACGAGGAGCACGAGCACGGCGAACGGCGCCAGCCGTCGCCGGCGGACGGGCATCGACTTGTGGGGCTTTCGAAACACCGAGCGCGCAACCTATCGCCGAGCCTCCGGGCCGGCAACGATGCGCGCCATCCTGCACGAGCCCGGCGGGCGACGACGCGAGAGTAGCGGGACCCCCATCCGCCGCCGCCCGGCAGAGGTGCCCCTGCGACGCGCCGGGTCGGCCGCGCGTGCCTTCACCCCCCGGTGCCCACCGATCCCGCCGCTCGGGGTCGCCCCGATCGGAGGCGCGATCGCGAACGCGGGCGGTTCGAGCGCCCGCCGATGGCCCGCGCTGCCGCGACAGCGCCCGAATCGGCGTTGCGGTCGATTGTCCGAAGGGCATCCGCCATGATCCGCTGGCGTGCAGTCGAGCCTGACCAAGACCCTCGGCGAGAGCACCGAAGGATCGGGTGGGGTCAGGCGTCCGAGCAACGACCCGGAGGGCGACGGCGAGCTCGACAGCGGTGCGCACGTCGGTCGCTACGTCGTCTTGTATCGACTCGGCCGTGGCGGCATGGGCGTGGTCTATGCCGCCTACGATCCGCAGCTCGATCGCAAGGTCGCGATCAAGGTGATGCGCCACCGGGGCCGCCCCGACGGAGACGATGCCGGCGGACGGCTGCTGCTGGAGGCACAAACGCTCGCCAAGCTCTCGCACCCGAACGTCGTCGCCATCCACGACGTCGGCCTGGTGGCCGATCAGGTCTTCGTCACCATGGAGTACGTGGAGGGACAGACGTTGCGCGCCTGGCTGCTCGCCAAGCAACGCTCCCACGCCGAGATCTTGCACGCCTTCATCCAGGCGGGCGAGGGACTGGCCGCGGCCCACGCGGCCGGGATCGTTCATCGGGATTTCAAGCCCGAGAACGTCATCGTGGGCCGTGATGGACGGGTTCAGGTGCTGGACTTCGGGCTCGCGCAACAACGCGGGCAGACCGAGTCGTCCGCCCTCCCCGGCACCGGGGCGTCGAGCGACAGCAGTGGCACGGCGTTCGGCCACACCGCGGGCAAGCCCGTCGGGACGCCGGCCTACATGGCGCCGGAGCAACACCTGGGCGAGGAGGCCACCGCGGCCAGCGATCAGTTCTCGTTTTGCGTCGCGCTGTACGAGGCGCTGTACGGCCAGCTCCCGTTCGCGGGCGAGCGCATCGCGGAGCTGGTGGTCGAGGTGACGCAAGGTCGCATCCGCGATCTACCTCGGGGGAGCCGCGTGCCCCAGCGGCTTCGCAAGATCCTGCTGCGCGGGCTGAGCCAGGCTCCGGAAGACCGGCACGCTTCGATGCCCGCGCTCCTGGCCGTCCTTCGCCGCCAGCCCGATCGACGCCGCCGCGCGCTGGTGCTGGCGGGCATGACCGGTCCGATGATGATCGTCGCGGTGTGGGCCACGGGCGTGGTCCGGACCGAGCACGATCCCTGCGCCGGAGGACGAGCGCGCCTGGTCGACGTGTGGGACGAGCGGGTGCGGGAGGACGTCGCCAGGCAGCTCGAGCGCAGCGGCCGGATCCACGCCCCGGCCACCGTCGTGGCCGTGGAGGAGGCGCTGGACGACTACGCGCGGCGGTGGCTCGCCGCCCATCGCGATGCGTGCGAGGCCACGCACGTCCGCAACGAACAGTCGGAGCTGCTCCTCGACTTGCGCATGACGTGTCTGGGACGGCGCGTCGACGAGCTGCGGGCCCTCACCCGTCTGTTGCGAGAGGCCGACGCGAGCGTCGTGGACCACGCGGTGGAGGCCGCACAGTCGCTCCCCGACGTCGAGCCGTGCGCGGACGCGGCCGCGCTCGGCGAGCGCGTGCCCATGCCCTCCGATCCGGCGGTCCGCGAACGGATCGCCGCCCTCGAGCAACGTCTGGCCGAAGTCCAGGCCTCGAGCGCGGTGGGTCGGGATCGCGAGGCGCTCGAGCTGGTGAAATCGCTGGTGGATGCGGCGACCGAGCTCGACTACGCGCCGCTGCGCGCCGAGGTGAATTTCGCGTTGGGCACCGCGCTGGAAAAGGTCGGCGACTGGGAGAATGCCGTCGAGCCCCTGCGCCTGGCCGCGATCGAGGGCGAGCTCGCGCACGACGACCGCATCGTGGCGCGCGCCCGCATCGAGCTGGTCGGGCTCGAAGGCGATCGCTTGCGGCGCGCCGACCAAGGCAAGCTGTGGGCCACGCTGGCGCGCGCCAGCCTTCAGCGCATCGGCGGCGATCCGGCCCTGGAGGCGCTGCTCGAGAACAACCTGGGGTTGGTCTTGATGCACGAGGCGCGCCCCGAGGAGGTGCTGGTCCATCAACAGCGCGCGGTCGAGCTCGCCAGCCGGGCCGAGACGTTCGCTCCGCTTCGACGCGCTCAGTACGACAACAACCTCGCCGCGACGCTCGCCGACCTGGGTCGAACCGAGGAGGCGCTGCAAAAAGCGCACGAAGCCCTGAAGATCTGGACGGAGACGTTGGGGCCCGACCACCACGCCACGGCGATGGCGATCGGCACCCTCGGGTTCATCCACGAGTCGGCCGGAGACAGCGCGACGGCGCTCGAGCATCACGAGCGCGCCCTGGCCATCGTCGAGCGCAGCCTGGGTCCCGGCAATCCCCTGGTCGCCGATCTCCTCAGCTCCGTCGCGGTCTCGGCCGCCCGCCTGGGCGATCTGGAGCGCGCCGAGGAGGCCTTCCGACGGGTCCTCGCCCTGCGGATCGCCTCGTTCGGAGATCGACACGTGGAGGTCGCGGCCAGCTACTCCAACCTCGGGACGCTCGCCTTCGTGGCAGGGCAGTACGAGCGGGCCCTGGCCTGGCACCGCAAGGCGCTGGAGCTTCGCGAGGAGTTGCTGGGTGACGACCACATCGAGATCGCCGCCGCTCTGGACGGGATCGCCAACGCCCTCGAGCGGCTCGATCGACCGCACGAGGCCCTGAAGTACCGCAAGCGCGGCTATGCGATCCTGGAGGCGAAGTACGGCGCCGATCACCCGGCGATCGCCATCGAGACCAGCAACCGGGCCCACAACCTGATGCTGGTCGGGCAGCTCGACGAGGCGCTGGTCCTCGCCGAGCGCGGGCTCGGGCTGGCGCGGCGACCGGGCGCCGATGCGGGCGCGCTGGCCTATGCAGAGCTGGTCGTGGCGCGGGTGCTCACCGAGCGACGCGACGATGCCACGCGCGTGCGGAGCCTGGTGGACGACGCACTCGCACGCATCGACGACAAGCCGGCGACGGCCGAGCACATGCTCGTCGACGCTATCGCGACCCGATGGGGTTGGAAGGACCTGATGCGCTAGCGGCGATCCCCTCCCCCCGATCGCCGCCATACCGGACCCCTTCTTCGGGTCCCGGTCGCCCGTCCGGGTCCCCCGGTGGCTCGCGGTCGGAAAACGCCGCGGGTCCTGATAGGCTCCTCGGGCGATGTTGCGGCTGGAGGAGGCCGAGGCGCGCTACGAGGCGCTGCGCGAGCGAGACCGAGTGATCGCCTCGCTGCAGAGCAAGCAACGCATGTTGCCCATGTTCGATCACCTCCTCGACGAAGCTGCGCGCAAGCACGTCGACGAGCGCCTTCGGGTCGCGCTGGAGCGGGTGCGCTCCGAAGGGCGCAAGCTCGCGATCGAGCTGGCGAAGGCGGCGTTTCTCGAGCTGGAGATCGACGACCTCGCCCGCATGAACGAACAACTGCGACGCTTCACCGAGTACCTCGAACAGACGCCCTCGGACGTGCTCGATGCGTGCCACGACCTGTTGGCCTTCATCCGGGACATTCGAGAGATCGAACAGCCGCCGCGTCGCCCCACCGTCGTCGAGTGATCCGCATGTCCATCAGCCTGCGCGTGTCTTCCCCCAGAGCCGTCGTCGGGTGTCTACTGGGCCCTCTGTTGGTCTTCGGCGGTTGCCATCCCGCCCCCCACGCCCCGACACCGAGCCCGGTGGT